>CAYGZN010000240.1:0-5303 GCA_964354355.1 uncultured Burkholderiaceae bacterium
CAGCGGCATCGCAGCGATCGGGGTGCGCTTCTCGTCGACCGCGTAGTCGAACAGCGTGCCGACCAGGTCGAGCGCAGCCAGCTGTGACGGACCCGTTCCCGCCGCGACCATGCGCTGGCGCATGAGGTCGAAGAACTGACGGCGCGCCTCGATGCTGTAGGGCGCGACCCCGACCTGGTGCGCGAAGGCGACGGCATCCTGTTCCAGCGCATCCGGCCGTGGCAGAAGTCCGGCACCACGATAGGCCGCCTCGGGCCGATCGGTCGGGGCCAGCGGGTTGAGCCCGAGCGTAGCCGCCGATTCCTGGGTGCGGGCGAGCGCCGCGGCCGCCCGGTCGATCACGGTCTCGTGGGCGCGCTCATCGGGCGCCCTCGCCGTCGCCGGCACCGAGGGCATCGCAGCCGATGAGACGGGGCGCGGCGGCAACTCGGGCGGCAACTCGGGCGGCAACTCGGGCGGCAGCTCGGGTGGCGGTTCGGCCTCGGGCTCGACCGCCTCGGCGAGGCCCGCGCCCACAGGCGGCACGCCGCGCTCGGCGAGCTTCGCCTCGGCATCGAGCAGCATCACGGCGAGCCCGTGGGCCAGCTCGGCCAGGACCGCGTCGCGAAGCGCCGGCCGAACGGCAGGCTGCCCGGGGAACGGGCGCAGCGACTCGAGCGCGGCCGACGACAGCACCGACGCGCCCAGCGGCGACATCGGCTCGGCGGGGGCGCTCATCGTCAGCGTGTTGATCCGGCGCACGTACGACTCGTACGGCGCGCCGGCGAGCACGCGCACGCGCGCCGCGAGCTCGCCGGCCAGGATGTGCTGGTCGAGCCCCGTGTCGGGCAGCAGACCCATCAGGTCGGCACCATCGCTGCGGTGGCGGCTCTGGTTGAGCTCGAGGACCCGAAACGTCAGGTCGTACAACTCGGTCAGTCCGCGCTGGACCCGCGCGTGGCCCTCGATGCGCAGCGTGGCGCCCGCGGCAAAGAGCTGGCGGCGCGCGCTCATCGAGCCGGCCAGGTCTGCGGCCGCCTCGAGCGAGCTGGCGATTCGGGGCAGACCGTCGGCCAGCGTCTGCGCGAATGCCTGCCCGAGGTGCTCGCGGGCCTCGCTGAACAGCGCAAAGCGGTCGATGTCGGTCACTGTCGGGGTCCGCGTGGCCTTTTCAGGGCCGATACAACAAGCCGCATGCTACGGCATCGCTGCGCGCGTCCTTGTGATGGAATTGGTGACCCGCGGCACTCGCGCGGCCGCCCGAAACGAATCCCCGACAAGGCCCGACACGTGAGAAAGACCCTCCCTGCCGCCCTCGCGTGCGTTGCCGCCGCCGCGGTCCTCGGCGCCGCCGCGGGACCGGCCTTCGCGCAGTACCAGGGGCTCGTCAGCCTGCCGCCGGTGGGCCCGGGCGACAGTCGCCTGCTGCTGGGCGGCGGCGTGGTCGTCGGACCCGCGTACCCGGGCTCGAACGACGTCGTGTGGTCGCTGCGCCCGTATTTCGACTATCAGAACAAGAACGGGTTGTTCTTCGGCACCGTGACCGGCCTGGGCTACTCGATCGTCAACACCGCCGAAACGCAGTTCGGCGTGCGACTGGTCCCGGTGTTCGGTCGAAACGAAGGCAACTCGGACGACCTGCGCGGCATGGGCGACGTGGATCCGACCATCGAGGCCAGCGTGTTCTGGACCCGCGCGCTGTCACCGGCGTGGACGGTCGGCCTCAACGGGCGCGCCGGCAAGTACGGCGCCGAGCTGGACTTCGGGGCGCGGCGCGATTTCCAGCTGCAGCCAGCGATGCGCCTGAGCCTGGTCGCCTTCGGCACCGTCGGAAACGGCAAGTCGAACCAGACGTTCTTCGGGGTGGATTCGGCCCAGTCGATCGCGTCGGGCTACCCCGTCTACGACCCGGGCGCCGGGCTGCGCAGCCTCAACGCCGGCGCCACGTTCAACTACTTCTTCGCCGGTCGCTGGATCGCCTTGGGTGGCCTGGGCCTGAACGGGCTGGTGGGCGACGTGGCCGACTCGCCGATCGTGCGCCGTCGCACGACGATGACCGGATTCGTTGCGGTCGGCTACCAGGTCTTCTGAGGGCGCGCGCGGCCGACCAGGCGCCGCAACACCGCGCACTCACTTCATCAGCCCCGGCAGCCAAAGGCTGATCTGCGGGAACGCGACCAGCAGGCACAGCGTGACGACCAGCATCGCCACGAACGGCCAGCATCCGCGAAAGATCGTGGCCAGCCCGACGCCGGGCAGCAGCGCGTTGAGCACGAACAGGTTCATGCCGACCGGTGGCGAGATCAGGCCGATCTGCACGATCATCACGATCAGCACGCCGAACCACACCGGATCGAAGCCGAGCGCCGTGACGATCGGGAAGAACAGCGGGATCGTCAGCAGCACCATCGTCAGCTCCTCCATCACCGTGCCCAGCAGCACGTAGATCAGCATCATGGCGGCGATCACCATCAGCGGCGCAACCTGCAGCTGCACCAGCCAGTCCTTGAGGTCCGAGGGCAGCGTCGTAAAGTTGATGAAATTGGAGAAGATCGTCGCGGAGATCAGCAGCGCGAACAGCATCGCGGTCGTGCGGGCCGACTCGACCAGCACCTGCCACAGAATCGGCCAGGTCAGCCGGCCGCGCAGCAGCGCGAACAGGAACGCGCCCATCGCCCCGATGCCCGCGCCCTCGGTGGCGGTGAACCACCCGCCGTAGATGCCGCCCAGCACGACGACGACCAGCAGCACCACGCCCCAGATGCCGCGCAGCGCCTGCCAGCGCTGCGGCCACGTCGAGCGCTCGCGGGGGGGCGCGTGCTCTGGGTCGCGCCGGGTCATCCACCAGATGGCCAGCATCAGCATCAGCATCGTCAGCAGGCCGGGCACCACGCCCGCGGCAAACAGCTTGCCGATGTTCGTCTCGGTGACGATGCCGTAGATCACCATGATCGTCGACGGCGGAATCATGATGCCCAACGTCCCGCCCGAGGCCATGACCCCGGTGGACAGCGCGTCGCTGTAGCCCAGCCGGCGCATCGACGGGAAGGCGACCTTGCTCATCGTGGCCGCGGTGGCGATCGACGAGCCGCAGATCGCGCCGAAGCCGGCGCAGGCCGCGACGGTGGCATGGGCCAGCCCGCCGCGGAAGTGCCCGACGAAGGCGTTGGCGGCTGCAAACAGCTCGTGCGCGAGCCCGGCGCGCGCCACGAAGTTGCCCATCAGGATGAACAGCGGAATCACCGACAGGATGTAGGCGAACCCGGTCTCGTACACCACCTGCGCAGCCGACGCGAAGGCTGGGGCCCATCCGCGCGCCAGGCCGATCCCGACCACGCCGACGATCCCCATGCCGAACGCCAGCGGCAGGCGTAGCAGCGCCAGAACGAAGATCGCGGCAAATCCCAGCAGCGCCTCGATCACAGTGCGACCCCTTCGGTGGACTCGGCGCCCCGCGACGGCGGACCCGCAAAGAGCATGCCCACGTGCAGCACGCCCGCAACCCCCAGAAACACGCTCATCGCGAAGATGAACGGCGCCTTCAGGATCCTCAGCTGCGCGGTGGTCTCGCCGTTGTCCAGGAACTTCAGGCCGGTGCGCCACATCAACCAGCACAGTCCGAGCATCATGGCCGCGCAGATCAGGTTCACCAGTGTGTGCTGCACGCGGCGCATCGCCGGCGACAGCATGCCGTCCAGCGAATCGAAGGTGACGTGCTCGTCGCGCAGCGACACCAGCGGCAGCGCCGCGAAGATCACCACGACCATCAGCAGCTCGGTCAGCTCCAGGGACCCGGGTATCGAGTTGTCGAGCAGCTTTCGGCTGCCGACGTCGAGGAAGGTCAGCACCATGATCGCGAACAGCGCGATGGCGCACAATCCGCCGCAGACGGCGCTGAGGGTTCGGTTCACGGGATGCTCCAGGTCTGACAGCCGCACCGGGCCGCTCGGGCGCCCGCGCCGGTCGCGGCACTGCCGCGAGCGCGGATTGTACTGGGCCGGACCCCGCAGCGGGCCGGGGCTTGTTTACCGTGCGGTGCATGCGTGTTACCGTCAACGGCCGTGTCCCGGTTGCCGACCCGTCCCGCCCTCGACCCGCTGCCCGCCGACACCCGATGAAGCGCCCACCGCTGTACAGCCGCTCCGGACCCGCCCGCCCGCGCGTCGGCGCCGCACCGGTGGCCCACTCGCAGGCAGGCTCGGGCGGCGCCTCGGTCGGTGCCCGAGGCGCGGCACCCCGCGTGCAGCCCGCTGCTGCGACGCCCGCCGCGGCGGCGGCAGCACCGTCGCCGTGGCGGCGACGGCTGCTGCGGTTCGAGCGCCCGCTGCTGATCCTCGCCGGCGCGGTGCTGGCGACGGGGCTGGTCGCGCTGGGATCGCGCCTGGGGCCGGCACCGCAGCCGATCACCCAGGACGACATCGACGCGGCGGTGCTCGAGACGCTGCAGACCAAGTCCCTGCCCTCGCCGTCGGCCAAGGCCTACGAGGTGGTGGCCCCGTCGGTCGTGCGGGTGCGGGCGCTGGGCGAGGCCAACGAGGAAGACAAGGACAAGGAGCGCGCCGTCGGCAGCGGCGTCGTGGTCCTGGAAAACGGCACGATTCTGACCAACCTGCACGTCGTGTCCGAGGCGAAGCGCATCGGCGTGGTCTTCGCGGACGGGACCGAGTCGGACGCGGTGGTGGTCTCGGCGCAGCCCGAGAACGACCTGGCCGTGCTGCGGGCGCAGACACTGCCCGACGACCTGGTCCCGGCGACCCTGCGCGGCACCGGCGACCTGCGCGAGGGCGACCAGGTGGTGGCCGTCGGGTTCCCGTTCGGCATCGGCCCGTCGGTGTCCTCGGGCGTGATCTCGGGCCTGCGCCGCGAGTACAGGTCGCCCGAAGGCAAGCGGCTGCTGACCAACCTGATCCAGTTCGACGCGGCCGCCAATCCCGGCAGCTCCGGCGGACCCTTGGTGACCAACGAAGGCGAAGTCGTCGGCATCGTCACCGCAATCCTGAACCCCACCGAGCAGCGCGTGTTCGTCGGCATCGGCTTTGCCGTGCCGATCGAGAACGCAGCCGGCGGCATCGGCATGTCCCCCTTCTGAACGGAGTCCCATGAACGACACGACGAACGACCGCGCCGAAGTCGCCTCGCTGATGGAGCGCATCCTGTACGAAGTCAAGAAGGTCGTGGTCGGCCAGGATCATTTCCTCGAGCGCGTGCTCGTCGCAGTGCTCGCTCAGGGCCACCTGCTGGTCGAGGGCGTGCCGGGCCTGGCCAAGACGCTGACCGTGAAGACGCTGGCCACGACCATCCACGGCACGTTCCGGCGGATCCAG
>CAYGZN010000241.1:0-5281 GCA_964354355.1 uncultured Burkholderiaceae bacterium
CAGCCACAGGCGGATGTCGGTGGCCACCTGGTCGTTGCGCGAGCGGGCCGTGTGCAGGCGCTTGCCGGCGTCGCCCACCAGGTCGGTCAGGCGCTTCTCGATGTTCAGGTGCACGTCTTCCAGGTCGATCGACCACGCGAATTCACCACGGGCGATCTCGCCGGCGATCTGCGCCATGCCCGAGCGGATCGACGCGAGGTCGGCCGCCGACAGCAGGCCGCAGGCGTTGAGCATCTCGGCGTGGGCCAGCGAGCCCTCGATGTCCCACGGGGCCAGGCGCCGGTCGAAGTCCACCGACGCGGTGTAGCGTTTGACCAACTCCGCCACCGGCTCGGAGAAGCGCGCCGACCACGCCTCGGATTTCTTGCCGAACTGATCTGTCATACTCGCCCGTGGATGGTGCAGACCGAACCAACAACCTCGCAGTATAAGTCGGGGTCCCCGGCGCAGGGCGCCGGTGGCAATGGGGGCGCGCCGGCGGCCGGCACGGCCGCAGCCGACAGCGCTGCCGCGGCCGCCGCCAAGGCGCGCCGCCAGACCGAGGGCGCGCCTGCGCCGGTCATACCCGACACCTGCAACATCGGCATCGTGCTGCGCGTGCTGGTGCCGCTGAACGTCCTCGCGTTGCTGGTCGCGGTGGCCGCTTCGAATGCCCCCGGCGAGGCGCTGTCGCGCTTCCTGTCGATCGCGGTGATCCTGGAGCCGGTCGCGCTGGGTTCGCTGGCCGTGCTGTGCGCGGCGCGCAAGGTCGTCAACGCGATGCCGTTCTGGGTCCAGTGGACCACGGGCTGCGGCGTGCCGGCGCTGCTGACGCTGGCCACCGCGCTCATCGTGCAGCAGCTGCTGGAGCCGGACCTCGCCGACGGCCAGCGGCTGTACTGGCTGGCCACGCGGGCGCTGACCGGCGCGGTGGTGGCCTGGCTGTTCATCGAGTACTTCCGGCTGCGGGCACGCGCCTACTCGCCGTCGTTCTCGGAAGCCCGGCTGCAGGCGCTGCAGGCCCGGATCCGGCCGCACTTCCTCTTCAACAGCCTGAATACGGTGCTGGGCCTGATGCGGCGCGACCCGCGTCGCGCCGAAGCCACGCTGGAAAACCTGGCCGACCTGTTCCGCGTGTTCATGCGCGACGCGCGCGAGCTGGTCCCGCTGGACGACGAGGTGGTCACCTGCAAGGAGTACCTGGCGATCGAACAGCTGCGCCTGGGCGAGCGGCTGCAGGTGGTCTGGCGGCTCGACGGCATGCCGGGCGACGCGCTGCTGCCCTCGCTGCTGCTGCAGCCGCTGATCGAGAACGCCGTGCACCACGGGATCGAGCCCCGCACCGAGACCGGGGAGATCCACATCACGGTCACCCGTCCCGGTGAGCGCGTGCGCGTGGAGATCGTGAATCCCGTGGCGCCCAGCCCGCCCGTGCGCCCGGGCAACCAGATGGCGCTGTCCAACGTGCGGGAACGCCTGATGCTGCTGTACGATATGGAGGCGGAACTGAAGACCGGTGTGGAGGGTGACCGGTTCAGGCTGCTGCTCGAATTCCCCTACCGAAAAGAAAGAAGACGCCGCGATGTCCGACGCTACTTCGATCCTGATCGTTGACGACGAAGCGCCCGCCAGGGCCCGTCTGCGCGAGGTCCTTGCCGACCTGGCCCCCGAGTTCCCCCACCGCATCGTCGGCGAGGCGGCCAACGCACCCGAGGCGCTTGCGCAGATCGAGTCGCAGCGCCCGCAGATCGTGCTGATGGACGTTCAGATGCCAGGCATGACGGGCATCGAGCTGGCCCGGCACATTTCGGCGCGCGCTGCCGAGGCCGACAGCGACGATCCGAAGCCGATGCCGCTGGTGATCTTCGTGACGGCCTTCGACGAGTTCGCGGTCGAGGCGTTCGAGGTCAACGCGCTGGACTACCTGCTCAAGCCGGTCCGCGCGCAGCGCCTGCTGGGCGCGCTCAGGCGGGCTCAGACGCTGCTGCCCGCCGAGCACCTCGAGGCGATCGACCAGCTGGTCAAGGCCACCAACACGCGCCGGCGTCACCTGTCGGTGCACGAGCGCGGCCGCGTGATCCTGGTGCCGCTCGAGCAGGTGCTCTACCTGAAGGCCGAGCTCAAGTACATCACCGTGCGCACCCGCGAGCGCGAGTACCTGATCGAGGAGTCGCTGACCTCGCTCGAGTAGGAGTTCGTGGACCGGTTCGTGCGCATCCACCGCAACGCGCTGGTGGCCCGGCCGTCCATTGCCGGGTTTGAGCGCGTGACGCCCAACGGCGAGGGCGAGGCGGGCGATCCGTACTGGCAGGTGGTGCTGCGCGAGGTGCCCGAGAAGTTGCCCGTCAGCCGCCGCCAGTGGTCGATCGTCAAGGGGCTGGTCAGCTGACGACGGTCGCCGCGCCCGCGCGGCTGGTCATCGCGACCCGGGAAAGCCGGCTCGCGATGTGGCAGGCGCACCACGTGCGCGACCGGCTGCTCGCGCTGTATCCGGCATGCCGCGTCGAACTGCTGGGCATGACCACGACCGGCGACCAGGTGCTGGACCGTTCGCTCAACGAGATCGGCGGCAAGGGCCTGTTCACCAAGGAACTCGAGGTCGCGCTGCACGACGGCCGTGCCGACCTGGCGGTGCACTCGCTCAAGGACGTGCCGATGGACCTGCCCGGCGAGTTCGAGCTGGCCGCCGTGCTGCATCGCGAGGATCCGCGCGACGCGTTCGTGTCGAGCCGCCACGCCAGCCTCGAGGCGCTGCCTCCGGGTGCGAAGGTCGGCACCTCGAGCCTGCGGCGTGCGGCGCAGCTGACCGAGCGCCAGCCGTCGCTGCAGGTGCTGCCGCTGCGCGGCAACCTCGACACGCGGCTCGCCAAGCTCGACCGCGGGGAGTACGACGCGATCCTGCTCGCGGCGGCGGGGCTGAAACGGCTCGGACTCGCTGCGCGGATCCGCCAGGTGGTGCCGATCGCGCACAGCCTGCCGGCGCCCGGCCAGGGTGCGCTGGGCATCGAGATCCTCGCGGGCCGGTCGGACCTGCGCCGCTGGCTGGCCCCGCTGGCAGACGGCGGGACCTGGCTCGAAGTGACGGCCGAGCGCGCGGTTTCGCGCGCGCTGGGCGGCAGCTGCCGCATCCCGCTGGCGGCCTATTGCGCGCGCCAGCCCGACGGCACCCTGCGGCTGGACGCGCTGCTGGCCACGGGGCCGAGCGTGCGCCGGGCCTCGGTCAGCGCGGCGGTGGCAGACGCGGCAGCCGCGGAGCGGTTGGGCGAGCAGGCCGCGGCCATGCTTCGCTGATCGCAGCGGCTGCGCGACGTGCCCGACGTGCCCCGGCCGAGTGAGCGCGACCCGCTGCGGCCCGACGAACCACCCGCGCGGAACGAGCGTGCGGTCCTGATCCTGACGCAGCCCGCGCTGCGCACCGACCCGCTGCTGCAGTCGCTGCGCGAACACGACGTTGCCTTCGTGCACTGGCCGATGAGCCGGCTCGAGCCCGAGCCGGGCCTGGACTGGGGTGCACTGCTGCGCTCGCTGGAAGGCTGCCGATGGGTGTTCCTGCCGAGCCCGGGGGTGATCTCGATCGTGATGTCGCGGTGGGTCGAGCGTGCGGCCGCCTGGCCCGCGCACGCCGGTCTCGCACTGATCGGGCCCGGCAGCCGGGCCGAGCTCGAGCGGTGGGCTCCGCGGGTGCCGGGCCTGGCCGCGGCGCGCGTGATTTCGCCGCCCGCCGAGCCCTTCGACGCGGCGGCGCTTCTGGCGGCGCCGGAGCTGGCGGACCTGGCCGGCCAGCGCGTCGCCGTGCTGCGGCGTGCCGACGGGCGCGAGGACTGGCTCGCCACGCTGCGCGGGCGCCGCGCCCGCCTCGAGGTCACCGTCGTGTACCGCAGCACGCCGCTGGAGCCCGGGCCGGATGCCGCGGCCTGGCTGCAGGAGCGCGCGGCGCGCGCCGCGCCGGTGGCATTCAGTGTCACCAGCGCCGACGTCGCCGGGCGTCTCGGGCGCTGGGTCGCGGCCCAGGCCTGCGCACGCTGGGCGTTCGCGCAACCCGCGCTGGCCGTGCATCCGCGCATCGCGCAGGCGCTGCGCGCGCAGGGCTGGCAGCAGGTGCACCTGCACGCGCCCGGGCCGGCGGGCCTGCTGCGCGGGGTAGAATGCGCCGCAGGCGGCGCGCGATGACCGAACGTTCCCAGACTTCCACGAGCAGCTCCCCGCCGCGCGCACGCGGCGGGCTGCCGGCCTGGCTCGGCTGGGGCCTGGGGGCCCTGCTGGCGGTGGGCGCCGCGGTGTGGTTCGCCCAGGACCGGCTGAGCGCCGTCGAGCGCGAGGTCGCACGTCGGCTGCAGGGGGCCGAGACGCTGGACCTGCAGCGCGACCAGCAGCTCAAGCTGCTGAGCGACACGCTGCGCGAGGCGCAGGCGCGCACCGCGGTGCTCGAGGCCAAGCTCGCTGAGTCCAGCGGGCAACAGGCCCAGCTGCGCGCGCTGTACGACGACATGGCGCGCACGCGCGGCGACCTGATGCTGGCGGATGCGGAGAACTCGATCATGATCGCCGCGCAGCAGCTGCAGGTGGCGGGCAACGTCCAGGCCGCGCTACTGGCGCTGCAGGATGCCGACCAGGTGCTGGCGCGCTCGAGCCAGCCGGCGATGATCGGCCTGCGCCGGATCGTGCTGCGCGACATCGAGCAGCTCAAGGCGGTCCCGGTGGCCGACTTCACGGCTGCGGTCAACCGGCTCGACGGCGTGATCGCCGCGCTCGACTTGATGCCGCTGCTGGCCGATGTGGCACCGGCCGAGCCTGCGCAGCCGGCGGCACCCGCTGGCGCTGCCGCCGCGCCCGCATCGGGCTTGCAGGGCCTGACCGAGCGGGTCACGCGCACCGGGTTCAGGGGTTGGGAGGGCTTCGTCGCGGAGTTCAAGCAGCTGCTGCGGGTGCAGCGCATCGACCAGTCCGAGGCCCTGCTGCTGGCGCCGGACCAGCGCTGGTTCGTGCGCGAGAGCCTGCGGCTGCAGCTGCTCAATGCGCGGCTGAACCTGCTGGCGCGCAACGAGCCGCTGCTTCGCAGGGACCTGGCGCGCGCAACCGAGTCGATCGAGCGGCACTTCGACCGGCAGAACCGAACGGTCGCGGGGGCGCTGGCCTCGCTCGCGCAGCTGCAGGCGACGCGGTTCGCCATCGAGCTGCCGTCGCTCGCCGAGAGCACCGCGGCGGTTCGCGCTGCGCGCGCCGCCAGCGAACCCGCCAGGCGCTAGGGGCGACGGCGTGCGCTGGGTGGTGTGGCTGCTGCTGGCGTTCGGTGCCGCGGTCG
>CAYGZN010000242.1:0-5233 GCA_964354355.1 uncultured Burkholderiaceae bacterium
GGATCCCCACCGACCGCGACAAGGTCCACCTGCTGGTCACCCTGCCCTTTCCGCCCGAGCGCTTCCACGTGATGGTGTTCCAGCGGTTCGGGCGCGTCTCCGGCACCGACGGCAATACCATCGAGGTGCGTGGCGTGCAGCGCACCGACCTCACCCGGCTGGCCCGCCCCTACTGGGTCAGCCGAGTCGAGCCCCTGAAGCCCTGAAACCACGAAACCCAAGAGGAGACACACGATGTTGCGCACCCTGCTGTTCACATTGGCGCTGGTGGCCGGATCGTCCGCCCAGGCGCAGACGCTGGTGAAGATGAAGGCCGGCATGGTGACCGGAATCGACCAGGTCGGCCTGCCGATCGCGCTGGAGCGAGGCTTCTTCGAGAAGTACGGCCTCGACGTGACGATTGCGCGACCCTACGCGACCGGCGTCGATGCGCTCAACGCGCTGCAGGCGGGCGAGAGCGAGATCGTGCAGGTCGGCGTGCCGATGATCGGCGCGGTGCTGCGCGGCATGGACCTGGTCGCGCTCGGCAACTACAGCGGCAGCGCGACCCGCATGGGGTCCGATGCCACGATGGCGCTGATCGCGCGGGGCGACGCCGGCATCGTCAAGGGCGACCTGAAGTCGCTCAAGGGCAAGAAGATCGCGGCGTCATTCGGAACGATCAACCACCTGTACGTCCTGGCGCTGCTCGAGAAGGCTGGACTGACACCGGCCGACGTGACGCTGGTCAACACGCCGCCGCCCGACATGACGGTCGCGCTGCTGGCCAAGGGCATCGACGCCTTCTCGGCCTGGGACCCGTGGCCGATCGTCGCGACCAAGGACGTGCCCGGCGCCATCGAGGTGATCCGCGGCGGTGACGTCATCGCCTACCTCGGCTACAACGTCGCGCTGCGCGGTTGGGTCGAGAAGAACGGCGCGACGATCGAGAAGTTCCTGGCCGCGGTGTCCGAGGCCGACCAGTGGATGCGGGCCAACCCGAAACTGGCCGCGCAGGTCGCGACCCGCTGGATACCGGGCCTGAAGCAGGACGTCGCCGAGGCGGCCATGGAGTTCAACATCCAGCAGAACGACCGGCGGCTGTCGGCCAACAACTACCGCGCGATGTGGAGCGCGCAGGACCGGCTGTCGCGGCTCGGCATCCTGAAGTCGACCTTCGACGTGAACAAGCACATCGAGCCCAAGCACATGCTGAAGGTGATGGCCGAGTATCCGAAGCTGTTCTCGGACCTGCCACCGATCCCGGCGGCCTCGGCGATCGGGCCGGGGTTCATCTTCAAGCCCTGAGGCGCGTGCGCGCGTCGGTGCCGCCGTGCATCGACGCGCCGACCCACTCATTCACATTCTCCGGAGCAACGCTCGAGTGCCCCGCGGCGGCGTGCGCCTGCGTTCACGCTCAGTCGGCGGCCACCTGCAGCACGAGCTTGCCCTGGTTGGCGCCGCTGAAGAGCATGTCGAACGCCTCGGGGAACCTGTCCAGGCCCTGCACGACGTCTTCACGGGTCTTGAGCTTGCCGGAGGCGATCCAGCCGCCCATCTCCATCATGGCCTGGCCGGCGCGCGGGTAGTAGTCGGCTACGACGATGCCCGTCATGGTGGCGCGCTGCACCAGCAGCGACAGGTAGTTGGCGGGGCCCTTGACCGGCGTGGTGTTGTTGTACTGGGAGATGGCGCCGCAGATCACCACCCGCGCGCCGCGCGCCAGGCGAGTCAGCGCGGCATCCAGGATGTCGCCGCCGACGTTGTCGAAGAACACGTCGATGCCTTTGGGGCAGTGCTGTGCCAGGGCCGCGGCCACGTTCTCGCGCTTGTAGTCGATCGCGGCATCGAAGCCCAGTTCTTCGACCAGGTAGCGGCACTTGTCGGCCCCACCCGCAATGCCCACCACGCGGGCACCCTTGATCTTGGCCACCTGGCCGACCACCGAACCGACCGCGCCCGCGGCACCCGACACCACGACGGTGTCGCCCGCGTTCGGCTTGCCCACTTCGAGCAGGCCGAAGTAGCCCGTCAGGCCCGGCATGCCCAGGGTGCCGAGATACACCGGCAGGGGCGCGAGCCTGGGGTCGACCTTGAACAGGCCATTGCCGTCCGTCACGGCGTACTCCTGCGCGCCCAGCAGGCCGGTGACGTGATCACCCACCGCAAAACCGGCGTTGTTCGAGGCCACGACGCGGCCCACGCCCAGGGCCCGCATCACCTCGCCCAGCCCGACCGGCGGGATGTAGGAAGCCTTGTTGTCGTTCATCCAGCCGCGCATCGCCGGGTCGAGCGACAGGTAGAGCACCTTGACGACGATCTCCCCCGCAGCGGGCGCGCGCACGGCCTCTTCGGCCCGGCTCCAGTCGCTGGCTTTGACGGCACCGACAGGGCGGGCGGCGAGTCTGACTTGGTGGTTCATCTGGTTCATGGCGAGGTGCTTTCGGTGTGGGTTTGAGTCGAATGCCAGCCCCCGGGTGAAGGGCTGGATCGAAGCATATTGAACAATTTGTTGCCCGAATAGGCCTCATTAAGTAACAATATCGTTGCCTTCAGGGCAACAATACGGACAACGGATTGCGCTGCCACGGGCGCGGAACGGGGCACAACAGGTGAATCCTCAGCGACTGGCTCAGTTCTCGGCCATCGTGCAGGCGGGCAGCATCAGCCGGGCGGCTCAGACGCTGGGCTGTGGCAAGTCCGTGCTGTCGCGTCAGCTCGCCAAGCTCGAGGCCGAACTCGGTGCACGGCTCATCCAGCGTTCGACGCGGCGGCTGACGCTGACCGACATTGGCGAACTGGTCTTCGCCCAGGCCCAGCACATCGACCAGGCGATGGCCAATATCGAGCAGCTGACCGAGCAGCACCAGACCGAGGTCAAGGGTTGTCTGCGCGTGACCTGCCCCCGACCGCTGGGCCAGCGCTACCTGGTTCCCCTGCTGGTCGAGTTCACGCGCCACCATCCCAAGCTGGAGGTGGCGTTGACCGTGGACGACCGCATGGTCGATCTGATTGCTGAGCACATCGACGTGGGCATCCGCGTGGCGCACCTGGAAGACTCGACCCTGGTGGCACGCAAATTGGGCGAGAACCCGCGTGTCATGGTGGCCGCGCCCGACTACGTGGCGCGCGCCGGCATGCCGCTGAAGCCGCAAGACCTGACGCTGCATGAGTGCCTGGTGTACACCAGCGGCGCTCGGGTCTTCGACAACTGGAGCCTGCTGCGAGACGGCGAGACCACGGTGGTACAGGTGCCCCGGAAGATCCAGATCAACGACGGCATGGCCCTGGTCGCCGCGGCGTGTGCAGGCGCAGGCATACTGGCCATCGACCGGCTGTTGGTCGACGAGGAACTGGCCCACGGTGCACTGGTGCCCGTGCTGTCCGAGTACGGCCTGCGCCCGGGTCAACCGATCTACGCCGTCTATCCCGCACGCCCCTGGCTGGCATTCAAGACTGCAACGTTCATTTCCTTCCTGCAGGGCAGGCTGTTGGCGTAGGCCAAAGCGTTGCGCACGCCGCGCCGGCAGCCCAGCCCTAGCCGTCCATTGCGGGCGCCACGAACCCCCGGGTGCGGGGTCCACGGCATCGCGCGCGCGATGCGTGCCGAGAACGACGAGGCGGAGCGACGACCTGCAGAACCTCCCGCAGGGTCAACGAGGGCGTTCAATGCGGCACGAGCGCCTTGACGATCAGCCCCATTCCGGACAACGGCACGATCACGGGAACGGCCTTCTTGAAGACCTCTGTCGGGATGAGGTCGCGTACTGCTTGTCCGAAGCGCATTCCCACGGCCGTCCGACGGAAGATCGCGTGACCGAAGACCGGGCTTCGTGACACCACGGATGGCCATGAGCCCCGTGCCCGCGGGGTCGCCCGGCGGCAGCGGAGCCCTGACGCCTTCAGAACGGCGCCTTCTTCGCCTTTCGGAACTTCGACGTAACGTCTCCCGAGAGAACTATGTTGTCCGGGTCGAGGACCATCACCGGAGCACCGGCTGCCAGGTTGAACCGGTCCAGACTCATCCAGATCACGTTGGGCGCGGTCGTCAGCTCGAAGAAATAGCGCCGGTTGGTCAAGTCGATGGCGGTGCGGTACTCGGTGTTGTAGAGCGTGCCCGGGGCATAGTTGGGCGCGCCGAACGGCACCGACGCATTTCTCGCGATGGCGAGGATTCCAGCGATGGCCTCGCGCTCGGACTTCGGTTCGGGCAGCTTCTTCAGGAAGAACGCCGAGCGCACGAACCGATCGAGCGGGTTGACATTGCCAGGAAGCGGGGTGTCGCGCGTGGCATTGGTGAAATCGAAGCGAGCAAGATTGGCGAGCTGCTGATCGAACGGCGGGTCGTTCGTCATGATCGTGAACTGGCGCCCGTGGTGCACCCGTGGCTGGCCACCGATGTACTCGATGATTGCGGAGTCGCCCGAGCGGTCCTCGATCGCGAGATGAACCGTGGAGTTGTGGCCCTGGACCGTCACGAGCACCGGCTGAACGTGCTTCATCAGCTCCACGGCCTCGGCAACGGTCGCCGCGTTGTCGAGCAGATATTGAGCCCAAAGTCCCGCCTGGATGCCGCGCTTGCTCGTGTCGCGCGGACCGAAGTCGGTCGCGGTCAGAAAGAGCATGTGGGCCGCCAGGCCCTTTTCATTGACACCGTCCGCGGTGCCCACGCCGTAGATGGTGGTGACGACGCTGCCATAGCGTGAAGTCCATCGTGCAGGATTCTCGGCAACGACGGTTGCCGTCCCCAATCGTCCGCCATCGCGTTGCATGCCCCGCGGAAAGACGGTGAGCACCGGGTCGGTGGATTCCGGCCAGTCCATCGTGCGGCCGACGACCACGGCAAGCTTGTTGTCGTTCCACAGAACGCGGGTGCACCCCAGCGCAGTCTGGACAGGCGCCGCGATCAGTGCTGCGCAAAGCAGTGCAACCGTCGCACTGCGCGCGCCAAGGTTGGCTTTCATTCCAAGACACCTCCAAGCTCGGCAAGGATAATCTGCTGAACCGGTTATCGCCGGCCGCGATCGGGCAGGCGTCGACGCAATCACCCGCGTCAATTGTCGCATGGCGGCAAAGGAGCATTGCCGCCCGCGGCTGGTGCTTCAGGCCGCTCGTGCGCCGGCACGACCCGCTCTACGAAATCTGCCCGCTCTTCGGACAACCGACGCTAGCGTCAGTAAGTCCGGCCTTGGCTGGTCAGCGACCGTCGCGTCTAGACGCGAGCGTTTTGACCGTCGAAGGTCGCAGTTCGACC
>CAYGZN010000243.1:0-5217 GCA_964354355.1 uncultured Burkholderiaceae bacterium
GTTGCTCGCGCTGCTGCTGGGCGGCCTGGCCACGGTGTTCCTGGTGTTCCCGCTGGTGGGCGACGGCGGTCGCGAACGCCTGATCGCGCGGTGGTCGCGCTGGCTGATGGCCGCGTGCGGCACGCGCGTCGAGGAGATCGTTGCGCCAGGCGCGCAGCCGCTGTCGGCGATGCGCGGGCGCCACGGCGCCGGTGAGGGCCGGATGCTGCTGGCCAACCACGTGTCGTGGCTCGACATCTTCGCGATCGACAGCCTGGCCCCGGCGTCGTTCGTGGCCAAGGCCGAGATCGCGCGCTGGCCGCTGGCGGGTACGCTGGTCGCACGCGCGGGGACCGTGTTCCTCGAGCGCGGCCGGCGCCACGCCGTGCACGCCGTGATCCAGCAGATGACGCAGCGCCTGCAGCAGGGGCAACGCGCCGCGGTGTTTCCCGAGGGCACGACCAGCGACGGCCAACGGCTGCTGCCCTTTCACGGCAACCTGGTCCAGGCCGCGATCAATGCGTCGGCGCCGCTGGTGCCCGTCGCCGTGCGTTACCTCGACCCGGACGGCGACCCCGGGCACGCGGTGATGTACGTGGGCGACACGACCTTCATGCAGTCGCTGTGGCAGATCACCGGCCACCCGGGCCTGATCGCACAGATCCACGTGCTCGCGCCGATCGAGGCCGGGCCCGGCGTCACGCGCCAGGAGCTGGCTCGCGGCGCGCGCCTGGCGATCAGTGCCCGGCTGGGTCTCGCGCTCGAGGACAGCGCACCTGGAACACCGAGCGGTCTTCGAGCCTGACGGCCGTGAGCGTGCCGCCCCACACGCAGCCGGTGTCCAGCGACAGCAGGTTGGGGCGATTGACCAGCCCCAGCGTCGACCAGTGACCGAAGACGACGGTCACATCTGCGGTGCGCCGGCCGGGTGCGTCGAACCACGGCATCCAGCCTGACGGCGCGGCAGAGGCACTGTCCTTGAGCTTGAAGTCCATCGACCCGTCCGGCCGGATGAACCGGACCCGCGTCAGCGCGTTGACGACCAAGCGCAGTCGGTCATCGCCCTTCAGTTCGTCGCGCCAGCTCGCCGGTTCGTTGCCGTACATCGTTCGCAGAAAGTCGACCCAGTCAGGGCCTCGCAGGACCGCCTCGACCTCGCCCGCGAGCTCCACGACCTGCTCCGCGCTCCACTGCGGCAGCACGCCCGCGTGGACGAGCAAGTAGTCGCCTTCGCGGTGCGCAAGAGGGCGCGATCGAACCCAGTCGATCAAAGCGTCACGATCGGGAGCCCCAAGGATGGCGTCGAGCGTGTCGGTCCGGTGGGCCTGGCGGATGCCGGTGGCGACCGCAAGCAGGTGCAGGTCGTGGTTGCCTAGAACCGTGACGGCTCGCTTGCCGAGGGCTATTACGCGACGCAGCGCGCCGAGCGAGTCGGGGCCCCGATTGACGAGGTCGCCGGTGAACCGCAGCGCTGCCTGAGTCGTCGGATCGGCCCGCTGCAGCAGTTCCGCGAGGCTCTGCGCACACCCCTGCAGATCACCAATTGCAAGGATGTTCACCAGTGCGCGCCCCGCGCACGCGCCGGCACACCCATCACCGTCTCGCTATCGGCGGTGTTCTTGACGACGGCGGCACCCACACCCACCATTACATCGGCTCCGATCGTCACGCCGTTGCGCACGCTCGAACCCACGCCGAGCCAGGTGCGCGGGCCGATCCGGACGTTGCCGCCGAGATGCACGCCGGGCGACAGATGTACTGCGTCGCCGATCTCGCAGTCGTGGTCTACTGTCGCGCCGGTGTTCACGATCGCCGCTTCGCCGATCCGAGCGCCCGGGTTGACGACTGATCCAGCCAGCACGACGCTGCCGGCTCCGACGCTTGCGAACGGACTCACGACGGCTCGTGGGTGCACGACAGTGGCCATCGCGCAACCGGCAAGAGACAACCTGCGAGTCCAATCGAGTCGGATGAGGTTGTCCCCGAGCGCAACGACGAATTGCGTCTCGGAAGCCAGCCATTGGACTGCGTCGTCCAATCGGCCCGCAACCGCCCAGACCTCCACGACTTGCAGCGCCGGATACCTGTCGTCGGCGAACACGATCGATTGCCAGAGCCCGCAGGCCGCGGCAGCGTCCGCGACCACCTTGCCATGGCCGCCGCCGCCGAGCACGACGAGTCGGCCGCGCACAGTCGCCGTTTCGGCACGGTGGGCCGATTTGAGAGGGGTCACGCCGCGTCGCTATCGGCCTGCTGCACAAGCCGATAGACATTGGCCGGCGGCTCCTGCGGCACGAGGCCGGTACCGGCTCGTATCAGGATTCTGCGAATCTCATCGGCGTCGTGCCTCTCGCAGGCATCGGTCAGGTCCGCCAGCAACCCGTGCAGTTCCGCATCCCGTATGCCATCCTCTCGAGCCCGCATGATCAGCGGATGCTCGGTGCCGCTGGCCGCCTCACCGATCAGCAGCTCCTCGTAGAGCTTTTCACCCGGTCGAAGCCCGGTGTATTCGATTTCGATTCCCCCATCCGCCCCCTCGCTGCGTAGTCGCTTGCCCGACAGGTGCACCATGCGGCGCGCGAGCTCGGTGATCTTGACCGGCTGGCCCATGTCGAGAATGAAGACCTCGCCGCCCACCGCAAGCGGTACGGACTGGATGACCAGTTGCGCCGCTTCGCGAATCGTCATGAAGAACCGCGTGACCTCCGGATGCGTGACCGTGATCGGGCCGCCGAGCCCGATCTGCCTGCGGAACAGCGGGACGACCGATCCCGAGGATCCGAGAACGTTGCCGAACCGGACCATCGAGAACACCGTAGCCGAACTGCGCTTGGACAGCATGTGCAACACCAGCTCCGCCATCCGCTTGCTCGCGCCCATCACGTTCGTTGGACGGACCGCCTTGTCGGTGGAAATGAGGACGAAGTGCTCCGCTTGGGATGCTTCTGCGCAATCGGCCACGATCTTGGTGCCGAAAACGTTGTTGCGAACGCCTTCGACCACATTGGCCTCGACCAGCGGAACGTGCTTGTAGGCCGCTGCGTGGAAGACCACCTGCGGATTCACGCTGGCGAAGAGGTGCTCGATGACGGGCCGGTCCAGCACCGACCCCAGCACCGACCGGAGCTTCAGGGTGCCGGATGTCTTGGCCGACAGCTCGGCATCGATCGAATACAGGTTGAACTCGCTGTGATCGAGCAGGGTTAGTTCGGCCGGCCTGAGTTGGGCGATCTGGCGGCACAATTCGGCGCCCACGGAGCCGCCGGCGCCCGTTACGAGGACTCGCTTCCCGCAGACCGCCGCCAGCATCAGCTGCTCGTTCGGCTGGATCGGAGGCCTGGGCAGCAGGTCCTCGACATCGAGGTCGCGGATCTCGCCGATGTGGGCACGACCGTGCATCAGGTCTTCGACCGGAGGCACAGTGTGGACCTGGACGCCGATCTTCTCCATGAACGCGACGATTTCTCGCCGGCGATTCTGGCTGGTGCTGGGAAGGGCCAGCAAGACCCGGCTGCACAACCCTTCTCGTGCAAGCACTGGCAGGTCGGCCGGGTCGCGCACTCGTGTGTCGAGTACGTAGTGGCCCTGCAGTCTTGGATCATCGTCGACGAAGCATTCGACCCTGTAGGCCGGGTTCTTGCGCAGCCACGCCGCAAGCTGGCGTCCTCCGGCACCCGCACCATAGATGACGACGGATTCGCCCGTTCGGCGTTCGACACCCATTTGAAGGAGGCGCACCAGCAGGCGTGGCAGGCCGACGATTGCGAAGAACACCAGCGTATAGATCAGGGGCAGGGATCTGGGCGCGTTGTATCGCAACAGGAATAGCACCACGAGCAGCATGAACCCCGACGCGCAGGCCCCGATGGCCATCGCACGGATCGACCGCACGCCGGCGAACCGAAGCAGTTCGTGGTGCAGCCCCAGCATGCGGAACGTGGTCAACGTTCCGATTGCCGTCAGTGTCAGGACCAACCACCACAGCGGGTGGAATGCGCCTTCGACGCTCGATACTCGGACCATGAAGGCCAACAGATAGGCCGCGCAAACCGCGGTCAGGTCGTAGCCGAGGATTAGCAGTCGCTTGACGCTGCGAGGCAGCCGTTCAAGGAACTCCAGAGCTCTATGGCCGTGCGGGGTCATGTGGCTTCAGCAGGATGCAGCAGCTAGCACCCTCGTGATCGCCGCCGTGGCGCGATCCATGTCGGAGTCGGTCAGTGTAGGGTGGACAAGCATCATGATGCTGGTTTCACCGAGTGAACGGGCGGTCGGCAATCGCTGCGCTGGGCGGAATGCAGTGCCGTCGAACGCTTTCTCGAGGTAGATCTCGGGGCAAGCCCCGTGATAACAGGGCGCCCCGGCGGCGCCGATCTCGGCCACCACCCTGTCGCGCGTCCACCCGGATGCAAGGCGGTCGGGCACTACGAAGGCGTAGTACTTGTACCACGCGTGGGCAAGGTGTTCGGCTGGCATCGGGACACGCACCGACGGAAACGGCCTAAACGCGTCGGCCAGGCGCTCGGCGTGTCGGGCACGCTGGCGCTTCCATTCCGGCAACTTGCGAAGCTGGATCCGGCCAATCGTGGCCTGCACCTCGAGCATTCTCCAGTTGCTGCCGAAGCTCTCGTGCAGCCAACGGAAGCCGGGCGGATGCGAGCGATTGTAGACGGCGTCCCAGCTCTTGCCGTGGTCCTTGTATTCCCACATTCGACGCCACAGTGACTGGTCGTTTGTCGTCACCATGCCGCCTTCGCCGCCCGTCGTCAGGATCTTGTCCTGGCAGAACGACCAGGCACCGATGTCGCCGATGCTGCCCACGGGCCGACCGCGGTAGGTCGCCCCGTGCGCCTGGGCGCAGTCCTCGATGACCCAAAGACCGCGGCGCCGGGCAAGCTCGACGATCGGATCGAGTTCGCACGGCCATCCGGCCAGGTGCACGAGCAGAATGCCGCGAGTTTGCGGAGTCAGCACGCGCTCGATGGTCTCGGCAGTGAGATTCTGTGAGTCCCGCTCAACGTCGGCGAAAACGGGTACTCCCCCTGCGTTGACTACAGACGACACGGACGCGAAGTACGAGCGCGGCGTC
The DNA here is from genome assembly GCA_964354355.1 of uncultured Burkholderiaceae bacterium. Lineage (GTDB taxonomy): Bacteria > Pseudomonadota > Gammaproteobacteria > Burkholderiales > Burkholderiaceae_E > CAYGZN01. Next base: position 5,066 of record CAYGZN010000243.1, read on the forward strand.
ACGATGACGTGATCACCCGGCTTCACGCCCAGTGCGATCAACGCCAAGTCCAGGGCCAAGGTGCCGTTCGCCAGCGCAACGGCATGCTCGCAACCCGTGGCCGCCGCGAACTCGCGTTCGAAAGCGCGGCTTTCATCGCCGGTCCAGTAGTT
>CAYGZN010000244.1:0-5180 GCA_964354355.1 uncultured Burkholderiaceae bacterium
CCGGCGCCTTGCCGCCCGGCGCGCGCCAGATCGGGTCCAGCCCACTGCCGGTCAGCTGCCGGAACCGGGCGTCGACACGCTTGAGCTCGGCGCAGACCGCCGCCCCGTCCCAGGTCAAGGTCTGGCCGGCCTGCGCCCCGAACTGCGGGCGGACCTGCAGTCGGCCGTCGGGCGCCACGCCGCGGAAGTACACGTGATCATAGGTGTGGCTGCCGAACGCGTGGCCCTCGCGGGCACGCGCCTGCCAGTAGGCGCGCCAGCCGTCGTCCAGCGAGCCGTCGCCGGCCGTCGTCTTCTCGTTGGCGAGGAAGAAGGTGGCGCGGACCTGGTGGCGTTGCAGGATGGAGGCGATCAGCTCGGCCTGGCTCATGCTGCCGGTGTCGAGCGTCAGGTACACGGTGCCGCGGCAGTCCGCGGGCGTGCCCGCGGGCCTGGCGTCAGGCGTGCCGGCGGCCAACGCCGCGGCAGTAGCCACGAGCATCGCAACCGCGACGCCGGCCCTGGCCGCACGAGCGCGCGCCCTCACCGCAGGCGCACACGCGGAGTCGGCAGCAGGCCCCTTCGTCACAGCAGCGGTGCCCGGTTGTGCAGGTAGATGCCGTGCGGCGAGCGGCCCACGTCGATCGTGCGCACGACCTTGCGCTGGGCCATGTCGACGATCGCCACCCGCTTGGCAAAGCGCGACGTGACCCACAGCTGCTTGCCGTCCTCGGTCAGCTCCATGCAGTCGGGCCCGCCGGGCACGTCGATGCTGCCGACGACCTTCAGCTCGGTCATGTCGACGATGCTGATCGTGTTGTCCACGCGGTTCGACACCAGCAGGTGGCGCTTGTCGCCCAGCCCGCGGAAGTTGTGCGCGCCCTTGCCGGTGCGGATCTTGGCCACGGTCTTCTGCGTGCGCCAGTCGATGACCTGCACGTAGTCCTCGCCCATCACGCCGATCATCAGGTGCTTGCCGTCGGGCGTCACGACGATGCCGGCCGGCTGCTTGCCGACCGGGATCTTCCAGACGACGGCCTGCGTGGCGAGGTCGATCGCCGCCACCTCGTCGCTCTCCTGCAGCGTGACGAACACCAGCTTGCTGTCGGGCGAGAACCACAGGTGGCTCGGCGCCTTGGCCAACGGCACGCGCCGGGCGATCTTCGGTTCCTTGCCGTCGAAGCTGTAGACGTCGACCCGGTCGAGCCGCAGCGCGTTGGCGACGAACCACTTGTTGTCCGGCGAGAAGCCGATCTGGTACGGATCCTCGATTCCGCGCAGGCGGCTGCGCACCTGCCCGGTGAACGGGTCGAGGAAGTGCAGGTCGTTGCTGATCGCGTTGGCCACGATCAGCGTGTTGTTGTCGGGCGTCGGGTACAGGTGGTGCGGCTCCTTGCCGACGTTGACCCGCCCGACCTCCTTGAACGTCTTCTGGTCGATCAGCGACACCGACGCGTCGCGCGAGTTCAGCACGATCGCGTTCTGGGCGGCAGCCGGCGCCGGCGACGCCAGCAGTGCGCCGGCCAATGCAGCGGCGACCGGCACCGAGGCGGCGACCGCGGTCGCCAGCGAGGAGGACGCCGCCAGGGCGGCGCGCAGCAGGAGTGTCTTCATCGTTGTCCTTGTCGCCCGGTGGATTCCCAGACCCGTTGCAGCCGCTTGACCGACACCGGCGTCGGGGTGCGCAGCTCCTGGGCAAACAGCGAGACCCGCAGTTCCTCGAGCAGCCAGCGGAAGTCCTCGAGGCGCGGATCACGCCGGCCCTTGAGCGCAGCGCGCGCGCGCTCCAGATTCTGCAGCAAAGGCGCCATTTCGGCCATCCGCTGGGCGTCGCGCGCGGGGTCGGTGCGCAGCTTGTCCAGGCGCAGCCACGCCGCCTTCAGGTAACGCGACAGGTGCCCCAGGCGCTCGGGATCGGTGCGCGACACGAACCGCTTGCCGAGCAGCGCGCCGACCTGCCGCTCGATGTCGGCGACTGCCGGCGCGAAAGACCTGCTGGCCGCGAGCTTGCGAACGAGCGCCGCGTGCTCGCCGAGGATCGCAGCGACCGCGCGTGCCAGTTCCTGACCGATCAGCGTCAGCCGCGGGCGCGCCTGGGCCACCCGGGCTTCGAACCCGTCGCGGTCCGCGGGCAGCGGATCGGCCAGGCAGGCCCGATCCAGCACGGCTTCGATCAGATCCTGGCGCAGCTCGTCGGCAGTTCCGAACGGCAGGTACAGCATCGCCAGCCGCTGGCCGTCGGGCACGTTCTTCTCGAAGTAGCGCAGCGGCTCGCGCAGCGCCAGCGCGAACAGCCGGCGCAGGCCGGTACGGTGCGCGAGCCGCGCGGCCTCGGGATCGTCGAAGACCTGCACCTCGACCGAGTCGCCGCAGTCGCACAGCGCCGGGTAGCCGATCAGCGTGTCCCGACCCGACGCGCCCACGCCCTGCAGCTCCATCAGCTCGGGCAGCTCGCCGAAGCCCCAGTCCGTGAACCGCTGTCCGGCGCTGCGCAGCGGCTGGGCGGCGGGCGACTCCGTTGCCGCCTGCCGACGGTGCGGCGCCGGCGCGTCGACGCGTGTCGCGGACAGGTTCTGCAGCGCCGACTGGAAACTCGTCTGCGCGCGCACGCCATGGTCGGCCCGCAGCTGCGCCAGGTTGCGCGACATGCCGAGGAAGCGCCCGTGCTCGTCGACCACGCGGAAGTTCATCGACAGGTGCGGCGCCAGCGCCTCGGGCCGGAAGTCGGCGTGCGCGATGCGCAGCCCCGCATGCTCGCGCAGGTCGTCGATCAGCGCATCCAGCAGCGCGCGTTCGCTCTCGGGCGCCCCGCCGGCCCCGGCTGAATGCGGCTGCACGCGCGCGACGCAACCAGCGGCCCAGGCGTCGAGCGGCAGCAGGTGGCGGCGGTGCTTCTGCGGCAGGGACTTCAGCAGCGCGGCGACCTTGTCGGCCAGCATGCCCGGCACCAGCCACTCGCAGCGTTGCGCATCGACCTGGTTCAGCGCGTAGACCGGTATCGACAGCGTCACGCCGTCGTCCTCCGCGCCCGGCTCGAAGTGGTAGTCCAGCTCGAACCCCACGCCGCGCATCGTCACGCGCCGGGGGAAGTTGCGATGGTCGACGCCTTCGGCGTCCTTGCGCAGCAGCTGGTCGCGCGACAACTCCAGCAGCCCCGGGCGCCCCGGAGACTGCTGGGCGTACCAGCGCTGCAGTGCCGGCGCGCTGGTCACCTCGGCCGGCAGCTGCGCGTCGAACCAGTCGAACAGGTACTGCTCGTCGACCAGCAGGTCGGGCCGGCGGATCTTGTGCTCAAGCTTCTCGATCTCGGCGATCAGCCGCCGGTTGTGCGCGTGGAATGCCAGCGGACTGTCCCAGTCGCCGGCCACCAGCGCGCCGCGGATCAGCAGCTCGCGCGACAGCACCGGGTCGATCGGGGCGTAGTGCACGCGTCGCTGCGCGTACAGCGTCAGTCCGTACAGCGTGCCGCGCTCCAACGCGACGACCTGCCCGGCGCGCTTCTCCCAGTGCGGCTCGCTCCAGCTGCGCCGGATCAGGTGGCCGGCGGCCTGCTCGATCCAGACGGGCTCGATGCGCGCCACGGTGCGCGCGTACAGGCGCGCGGTGTCGACCATCTCCGCGGCCATCACCCAGCGGGCGCCGGCCGAATTGCCGCCGGTCGACGCGCGGGATCCGCTCGCCGTCGACGCCCCGGCTGCGCCCGCACCCGCCGCACCCGCCGCGGCCATGGCCGGCTGCCCTTGGGGCTGCCGGGCCGTGCTGCGCCGGGACAGGCCCGATCCCGGATGGAGCCAGAACTTCGTCGCGTGCGTGCCCAGGAAGTGCGGCTCGTCCGGGGCCCGGCACCCGAGATTGCCGAGCAACCCGGTCAGCAGCGCGCGGTGCAGCGCCTCGTAGGACGCCGGCGCGGTGTTGGGCACCCAGTGCAGCTCGGCGACCGCCTCGGCGAGCTGGCCGTGCACGTCGGCCCACTCGCGCAGCTTGCGCGGCGACAGGAACTCGCGGTCGAGCCGGCCCGCCAGCGCGCGTCGCGACTCGCCCGGCGCCCGGTTGTCCTGCGCGTGCTGCCACGCATCCCACAGCTTCACGAAGCTGGCGAAATCCGAGCGCTCGTCGGCGTAGCGGCGATGCGCCTCGTCTGCCGCCTGCTGGCGCTCGAGCGGGCGCTCGCGCGGGTCCTGCACCGACAGCGCGGCCGCGATGACCAGCACCTCGCGCAGGCAGCCGCCCTGGCGGGCCGCCAGCAGCATGCGCGCCACGCGCGGATCGACCGGCAGGCGCGCGAGCTGGCGCCCGATCGGGGTCAGCTGCTGTGCGTCATCGAGCGCGCCCAGTTCGGTCAGCAACGCGTAGCCGTCGGCAATCGCCTTGCGCGGCGGCGGATCGACGAACGGAAAGTCCTCGATCTCGAGCAGCCGCAGCGCCTTCATGCGCAGGATCACCGCGGCCAGCGACGAGCGCAGCACCTCGGGATCGGTGTACCGGGGCCGCTTGCCGAAGTCGGCCTCATCGAACAGGCGGATGCAGATCCCGTCGGACACGCGCCCGCACCGGCCCGCGCGCTGGTTGGCGGCGGCCTGCGAGATCGGCTCGATCTGCAGCTGCTCGACCTTGCCGCGGTACCGGTAGCGCTTGACGCGGGCCAGACCTGCGTCGACCACGTAGCGGATGCCCGGCACGGTCAGCGACGTCTCGGCGACGTTGGTGGCCAGCACGACGCGCGGCGCCGCCCCGGCCGCGAACACGCGCTGCTGCTCGGCGACCGACAGCCGTGCGAACAGCGGCAGCAGCTCCGGGCCGCTGGCCGCGGGTCCGCTGCCCGGCCTGCGCCGTGCCCACGCGCGGCGCAGGTGATCGGCGACCTCGCGGATCTCGCGCTCGCCGGGCAGGAACACCAGCACCCCGCCCGGGCCCTCGCGCCACAGCTCGTCGATGGCGTCTTCGATTGCCCCGGGCAGGTCGGTTTCGTCGTCGTCGTCACGGGCCCGCGCCGCCGGGGCGGTGGTCTCGTCCAGCAGCGGCCGCCAGCGCACCTCGACCGGGTACAGCCGGCCCGACACCTCGATGACGGGCGCGGGCGCGCCGGGCGACCCGAAATGCTGCGCAAATCGCGCCGCGTCGATCGTCGCCGACGTGATCACGAGCTTCAGCCCGCCGCGGCGCGGCCCCTCGATCAGCTGCTTCAGGTAGCCGAGCAGGAA
>CAYGZN010000245.1:0-5168 GCA_964354355.1 uncultured Burkholderiaceae bacterium
CAGGATCTTGAGCACGACGGGAAAGCCCATCGCAGCGGCCGCCTCCGCCGCCTGCTCGGCGGCGATCGCGACCGCGGCCGGCGGCGCGCCGATGCCGAACGCGCGCAGCAGCTCCTTGGACTCGAGCTCGTTGAGCAGCGTGCGCCCCGCGCCCAGCACCTGCCGGTACAGCGCCTGCGCGGCCTCGACGTCGGGCTGGAAGCCCTCGTCGATCGCCATCGGCGCCTGGCGCAGTTTCTGCTGGTTCCGGTTGAAGGCCTCGAGCAGCGCCAGCGCGTCGACGGCGTTCTCGGGCGTCAGGAACTGCGGCACCGCGGCTTCGTCGAGCAGCTTCTGGCCTGCTGCGACCGATGGTCCGCCCGCCAGCACGGCGGCCACCGGCTTGGGCTGCCCCGCGGCGGCGGCGATGATGGCGCGGGCGGCTTCGCTGGAGTCGGTCGCCGACTGGGGCACGAACAGCACCACCGACGCGTCCACCGCCTCGTCGGCCAGCACCGTCCGAAGCGCCGCCTCGATGCGTGCGCCGTCGGCATCGGCGGCCAGCCGCAACGGATTCGTGCCGGCCGTTGCCGCCGGCAGCTGCTTGCCCAGCGATGCCACCGTGGGCGCCGACCACCGGGCCAGCGACAGCTGTCCGTCGAGCAGCGCGTCGGCGGCGATCAGGCCCGGGCCTGCGCCGTTGGCCACGATGGCCAGCCGGCCGCCGGCCGTTCGCTTGCGCAGCGCCATCAGCTTGGCGGCGGCCAGGAACTGCATCGTCGTGCCGGCCCGCACGGCGCCCGCGCGCGCGATGGCCGCCTCGAACACGCGGTCGTTGCCGGTCAGCGCGCCCGAATGCGCCCCGCTCGAGCGCGCCAGGCTCGACGCGGGCACATCGCCGTCGCCCCCCGGGTGCCCCGGGCGCTCGCCGATGCGCCCCGCCTTCATGATGACCACCGGCTTGACCCGCGACAGCGCGCGAATGCTCGACATGAAACCGCGCGCGTCGCGCACGCCCTCCAGGTACAGCATCACGCTGTCGGTCTGGTGGTCGAACAGGTAGAAGTCCAGCAGTTCGCCGAAGTCCAGGTCGATCGCCGCACCCAGCGAAACCATCGACGAAAAGCCGATGCCGGCCGGGGCCGCCCAGTCGAGCATCGCCGAAACGAACGCTCCCGACTGGGAGACGAACGCCACGCGCCCGGCCCGGGCGCGGCTCGGCGCCAGGCTCGCCTCGAGCCCCAGCGACGGCCGCAGCAGCGCGGTGCACTGGGGCCCGAGCAGCCGCACACCCAGCTCGCGGGCCTTCAGGCGCAGCGCGGACCGCGCCTCGCGCTGCGCGTCGCCGGCCGTGCCGATGCCGTGCAGCACCGCAAAGCGGGTGCCCCGCGCGGCAAGGTCCGCCAGCACCGCCTCGGCCGAGGAAATCGGCGCGGCCACCAGCGCCAGGTCGGGCACGAACGGCAGGTCGGCGGCCGAGGGCACGCACGGTTCGCCGAATAGCTTCCTGTGTTTCGGATTGACCCAGCCGATCGTGCCCTTGTAACCGCCGGCGCGCAGGTTCTCGGCCAGCAACCGGCCCGGCGTGCCGGCCCGCTGGCTGGCGCCGTACACGGCGACCGATCGGGGTTCCAGCAGCGGCGACAGGCGATGGCGGCTCATGCGGGCTCGTGTGTGTGTGCGCGGGCGCGTCGGACGTGAGAGCGGTTTGCGCGGGCCGCCATTATCGCGCCGCGCGGGTGCCTCAGGCGGTCGGCCGCGCGAATGGGGCCTACTGCGGCACGCCAGCGCCGCGGCGCATGGCCTCGCGCGCGCGCTGCAGATCGCCGCGCACCCGGGCGGCGAAAGCGTCGGGCGGCAGCGCCCGCACGGCGAAACCGGCTTGCTCGATGCGCTCGCGCACGTCGGGCGCGCGCAGCGACTCGCGCAGCGCCTGCGACAGGCGCTCGGCCACGTCGCGCGGCACGCCGGCCGGTGCGACGAACCCGATCCAGTTGCCGCCGGGCAGGGCGGTGAACCCCTGCTCGTACAGCGTGCCGACCTGCTGCAGCAGGGCCACCCGCTGCGCACCGGTCACGCCGAGCGCGGTCAGCCGGCCCGCCTCGACGTGCGGTGCGACCTGCGCGGGTGCAGCGAGCGCAAAGCCGACGGCGCCGTCGATCAGCCCCTGCAGCGCCTGCGCCTCGTCGCCGTAGGTCACGCGCCGGAACCGCGCGCCGGTGGTCGCCTGCAGCACGTCGACCCACTGGTTCGATGCATCGTCCGGGCCCGCGCCGGTGCCCGCGCCGGTGCGCGTGCCAGTGCCCCCGCCGGTGCTGGCGTAGGCGATGCGCCCGGGCGCGGCCCTGCCGGCGGCGACCAGGTCGGCCATCGTGCGCCAACCCGCGCGTGGATCGGCGACGATCGCGTAGTCCGACTCGAAGCCCAGGACGAGCAGCGTGAAGTCCGCCAGCGGGTCGTAGCCGACCGCGGCGTCCAGCGCCGGCACGTAGACGGCCGCGATCGACCCCATCACGCCGATCGTGTACCCGTCGCGCGGTGCCCGCCGGATCGCATCGGTTGCGGCGCGGGTCCCTGCACCGGCCCGGAACTCGACGAACATCGGCTGGCCGAGCAGCTCGCCGGTCCGTTCGACGACCGTGCGAACCAGCGCGCCCGCCACGTCGCCGGGGCCGAACGGCTCGATCACCCGGATCGGCCGGCCGGGCCAGGCCTGCGCCGACGACTCGGGCGCCGCCAGCGCGGCGACACCCGCCAGCACCCCGACCCCGCACAGCGCGGCGACCGCTCCAGCCGCGGCGACGCGCACGACTGCAGCGACGCGCACGACTGCAGCGACGCGCACGACTGCAGCGACGCGCACGGCCGCGGCGACCCGCCGCTCGAGCCGCCCCGGCCTGCGCGTCACGCCGGTCCGCTCCATCGGTCCACGCTCAGCGCGCCAGCGACGACAGCGCGGGCAGCGAGGCGTCGACCGCACGCGCCGCAGCGTCGAGCTGGGCCATCGTCCCGGCGTCGATCGGCACGCCCTGCGCGCGCGCCGCACGTGCGCGGCGCTCGGGGTCGCCCGGCATCATGATGCGGTCGACCGCACCCGACAGCGGCGCCGCCTCGACCCAGCTGACGAAACTGCGGGCCTCCTGCTCGAAGCGGCCTGCCGCGCCCACGCGCGCGGGGTCGAACACGATCGTCAGCATGTTGTTCCAGATCGCGTACTTCATCGTCAGGTTGGCAGGCTGGGTGGTCTCGCCGCCGGTCAGCGCCGCACCGAGCAGTTCGCAGACCATCGCCAGCGCGTAGCCCTTGTGGGCCGCGAACGGCATCAGCGCGCCATGCGGCCCCTGCTCGGGCTCGAACATCACCGCCGGGTCGTCGGTCGGCGCACCGCTGGCATCGATCAGGCTGCCCGGGGGCACGCGGACCTTCTTGTTGTACGCGACGCGCACCTTGCCGTGCGCGATGGCGCTGGTCGCGAAGTCGAGCACGATCGGATCGTCGCCGGGCCGCGGGATGCCCACGGTGAACGGGTTGGTCAGGAAGCGCGCCTGCGTGCCGCCCCACGGTGCCACCATCGGCGGGTTGCTGATCGCGTTGGTGAAGTGCACCGAGGCCAGACCCGCGGCGATCGCCTGCTCGGCCCAGTGGCCAACCCGGCCCAGGTGGTGCGCGTTGCGCAGACCCATCACGCACACGCCGTCGCGCCGGGCGCGCTCGATCGCGATCTGCATCGCCTGGTGCGTGACCGACTGCCCCATGCCGCGGCGCCCGTCGATCGTCAGCAGCGCGCCGCTGTCCTGGGCAATCTGCACGGTCTGGTTCAGCATCAGCTCGCCGTTGTGCAGCGCCTTGACGTAGCGCGGCGCCATCCCCACGCCGTGCGAGTCGTGGCCCGCCAGGTTGGCGCCGACCAGGTGGTCAGCGGTCAGCTGCGCCTCCCGCTCGTTCGATCCGGCGCGCAGCCAGAGCTCGACCATCCAGCGATGCAGGGTCTGCGGGTGCACGGTCGTCTCGGCCATGGCGGGGTCTTCCTCCGGTGGGGTTCGTTGCACCAATCCTGCGCCAATGGTAGCGCGGCGGCGACCCGCCGGGCTTCGGGTATTCTTCGGCCCGTGGAAGGATTCGATCCGAGCCTGCTCGGCCCGCTGATCAACGGGTTGTGGCGCGACCTGCAGACGCCCCGGGGATGGTGGGGGCTGCTGCTCGTGGCCGTCTGCCTGGCCGTGGCCGGGTTCGCATCGAACCGGCTCGAGCGCAAGCTGGCCGGCCCGAGCGCCGATCGCGCGCCGCTGGCGCGGGAGTGGGCGCACCGGGTGGCCTGGCCGCTGCTCGCGCTGGTGCTGATCGCCGCGGTGCGGCCACTGGCCGCGCGCACCGTGCCGGTGTACATGCTGACGATCGCGATGGCGCTGCTCGCGTCCCTGGTCGTGATCCGCACCGTCGTGCTGCTGATCCGCCAGACGTTCGGCCCGGACTCGGTGATGGCCTCGTTCGAGCGCACGATCTCCGTGGTCGTGTGGCTGGTGGTGGCGCTGCACATCCTCGACCTGCTGCCGCTGCTGGTCGACGCGCTCGAGGAGGCGGCCATCCCGCTGGGCAAGCAGCGGCTGTCGGTGCTGCAGATCATCACCAGCGTGCTGACGGTCTGGCTCGCGTGGACGGTCGCGCTGTGGGCGAGCCGCGCGCTGGACAGCAAGCTGACGCACACCAAAGGGATCGACGAGGCCGGGCGGGCCGTGGTCAGCCGGATCGCCAAGCCCTTGTTCCTGATCGCAGCGGTGCTGATCGCGCTGCCGATCGTCGGCATCGACCTGACCACGCTGTCGGTCTTCGGCGGCGCGCTGGGCGTGGGCTTGGGCCTGGGCCTGCAGAGGATCGCCGCCAACTACGTGTCGGGCTTCATCATCCTGCTGGACCATTCGATCACGCCGGGCCGGATGATCCGCGTCGACAAGTACCGCGGCAGCGTGATCGACATCCGCACGCGCTACACGGTGCTCAAGGGCATGGACGGCGTCGACTCGATCGTGCCCAACGAGATGCTGGTCAGCTCGGTCGTCGAGAGCGAGACCTTCAGCGACCCGACCACGCGTTTCGCGGTGCAGGTGGGCGTCGCCTACGGCAGCGACGTCGAGCGCGCGATGGCGCTGATGGTCGAGGCGGTGAGCGCGCAGCCGCGGGTCATCGCCGAG
>CAYGZN010000246.1:0-5158 GCA_964354355.1 uncultured Burkholderiaceae bacterium
GGCGAGGTCGCCGGAACGGTCCACTTTCCGGAGGACTGGTCGCGCCCGCCGATCGAGCTGCGCTATGGTCGCTCCGGCGTGCTGTGGATGGCGATGGGGCCGGGCCGCTGCCGCAAGGGCGACACCGTCGCCGTCGTGATGGAGGACCTCGAGCCATGAAGACCCGCAAGGCTGGCGCCGCCGTCAAGCGCCGCGCCGCGGACGCGGCCGCAGGCGGCGCGCCCGCTGCCCGCTCGCGCGTGATCTGCGACCTCGACTTCGATCGCGCCGGCAAGCAGGCCGGCCTGATGCGCGTGCCGCACTCGCGCAACGATTCGGGCTGGGGCGTGATCCAGATCCCGATCACCGTCGTGAAGCACGGCAAGGGCCCGACCGTGCTGCTCACCGGCGGCGTGCACGGCGACGAGTACGAATCGCAGATCGCGATCGCCGAGCTGGCCCGCACGATCGACCCGGCCACCGTGCAGGGCCGGCTGATCATCGTCCCGGCGCTGCACTTCCCGGCGGCGATGAACGGCTCGCGCCTCTCGCCGCTGGACAACAAGGACCTGAACCGCTGCTTCCCGGGGCGCGCCGAGGGCACGACCGCCGACGTCATCGCGCACTACGTGTCCAGCGTGCTGCTGCCGCTGTCCGACTACAACATCGACCTGCACTCGGGCGGCCGCGGCATGGACTTCGTTCCGTCCACGACGAGCCACGTGCTCGACGACCGCAGCCGCTTCGACAAGACCAACGCGCTGGGCCTGGCCTTCGGCGCGCCGTATCACGTGGTGATCAAGGAGGTCGACGCCGGCTACACGCTGATGACCTGCTGCGAGCAGCGCGACGTCGTCGCCATCTCCAGCGAGCTGGGCGGCGGCAACCGGGTCAACGTCGACGGCATGCGGGCCACGCGCGAAGGCATCCGGCGCACGCTGGCGCACCTGGGCGTCGTGGATGCGCCGGCCGGCAGGACGGCGGCGTCGAAGACGCGGCTGATGACCGTCCCGGACTACGACTGCTACGCGTTCGCGCCGTGCGGCGGGCTGTTCGAGCCGCGCCATGCGCTGGGCGCGCGCGTGCGCAAGGGCGAGCTCGCCGGCGCGCTGCACTTCATCGACGACCCGCACCGCCCGCCCGTCGAGATCCGCTACGGCGCCAGCGGCGAGGTCTGGTGCACCCGGGCCCAGGGCATCGTGCTGCCGGGCGACCCGGTGGCGGTGATCGTCGCGCCGTACCAGGGCTGAGCAACGGTGCGACGCGGCGCCGCCGCGGCACGGCGGCGGCGCGCTCACATCGAGATCGATCCCTCGCGGAAGTCGGTCCGGTCGAGCCACACGTTGACCAGCACCGGGCGGCCGGAACGGGCGATCGCGCGGGCCTGTTCCAGCGCACCCGGCACCTCGGCGTCGTGGCGCACCAGGATGCCGGCCGCGCCGAACCCCTCGGCGACCCGGTGGTAATCGGTGCGCGCCAGCACCGTGGCGACGTCGTCGCCGAGCATCTTGACCTGCTCGCGCGCGATCTGCGTCCAGCTTGCGTCGTTGCCCACGACGGCGATGACCGGGACGCCGTGCCGCACGAAGGTGTCGAACTCGACCAGCCCGTAGCCGCAGGCACCGTCGCCGAACACGATCCAGGTTTCGCCGCGCGGGCGCGCGAGCGCCGCACCGAGCGCGAAGCCGGCGCCGACCCCGAGGGTGCCGAACAGGCCCGGGTCGAGCCAGCCCAGCGGGCCGCGCGGGCGCAGGATGTACGAGGCGGTCGCCACGAAGTCGCCGCCGTCGGCGACGAAGCTCGCATCCTCGCCGGCGATTCGGTCCAGCGCCCGGAACAGCCCGACGGGGTTCACGAACTCGCCGCGACCGGCCGCCTGCGCATCGATCTGCGCCTCGCGCTCCAGGTCGCGCCGGCGCAGCGTGCCGATCCACGCGGCGCGGTCCGTGCCCGGGCCCCCGTCGGCGCGGTCCGTGCCCGGGCCGTTGCCCGCTGCCTCGGCAAGACCCTGCAGGAACAGGCCGGCGTCGCCGATCGCCGCGATGGCGGGCCGCCGGTTCATCCGCGCCTCTTTGGCGCTGCGGTTCGCGGCGATCAGCGTCGCGCTGCGGCGCACGTGCCGGCCGTAGTCGAGCCGGAAATCGCAGGGCACCCCGGCCAGCACGACGCAGTCGGCCTCGCGCAGCGCGTCGCGCCGCGCGTGCCGCATCTGCAGCGCGTGGTCGCGCCCGAGCAGCCCGCGCGCCATGCCCGACAGGTACACGGGCACGCCGAGCCGCGCGACCGCCGCGGCCACCCGGTCCGCGTCGCCCGCCCGGCACAGCGCCTGGCTGCCGATCACCATCAGCGGCCGCTGCGCGCCGGCCAGCGCGGCAGCCGCGGCCTGCACGCGCGAGGCGGGCGGCGCCGGGGGCACGACCTCGCGCGCACGCGGCTCGACGGCGCGCCCGCTGCCGGCGAACATCTTCTCGACGTGCCGGCCCAGGTACCAGCGCAGCAGCCGGTCCGCGACCGACGTGCCCTTGCCCGCGGCTTCGGCATACCACTGGCGGATGTTGGCCTCGTCGTACAGCAGGTCGACCGCGCACTCGATGCACACCGGCCCGGGCACGCCGGCGCGCGCCAGCGCGAACGCCTCGACGACCGCGGGCGCGAGGTCGGCGACCCGCTTGACCTGGACGAAGCGCTTGACGTGCGGCTCGATCAGCGGGCGCTGCGCGATGTCCTGCAATGCGCCGCGGCCCTGCAGCGCCGTCGGTGCCGCGCCGCCGATCAGCAGCAGCGGCGACTGCGCGAGCTGCGCGTTCTTCAGCGCGGTGATCGTGTTGGTCAGACCGGGCCCGGCCGTGACGGCAACCACGCCCGGCACACCGGTCAGCCGCGCGGTCGCGTCGGCGGCGAACACCGCGGTGGCCTCGTCGCGGCAGTCCACGACACGAATGCCACGCGCTTTCGACGCAGCCAGGATCGGCGAGATGTGGCCGCCGCACAGCGTGAAGACGACCTGCACGCCGTGCGCCTGCAGGGCGGCCGCCACGCGGTCGCCGCCGTGCGGATGCCCGCTGCCCGCTGCCATCATGAGCCTCCCGTTGCGCCCTGGCGGGCGACGTGTTCCTGCACCAGCGCCTTGAAGTCGACCTTGCCGACGCGCGTCGTGGGCAGCGCGGCGCGGAACTCGACCTCGCGCGGGCACGACCACTTGATCAGCTGCTGCTGGCAGTGCGCGATCAGCGCCTGCGCGGTCTCGGGCGTGGCCTGCGCCGCGTCCGCGAGCACCACGAACGCCTTCACGCGCTCGACCTGCTGCGCATCGGGCACGCCGACCACGCAGGCCTCGGCCACCAGCGGGTGCCGGTACAGCACCGCCTCGACCTGCGCCGGATACACGTTGAACCCCGAGGACTTGATCAGGCGCTTGGCGCGCACGGTGAAGTAGAAGAACCCGTCGGCGTCCATCCTGCCGAGGTCGCCGGTGTGCAGCCAGGTGCGGCCGTCGGCGTGGCGCTTCAGCGTCTGCGCCGTCGCCCCGGGATCGTCCAGGTAGCCCAGCATCACCGCGGGACCGGCCACGCAGATCTCGCCCTCCTCGCCGGCCGGCACGGGCTCGGTCGTGCCGGGCGCGCAGACCTTCGCCCGCATGTCCGGAAACGGTATGCCGATCGACCCCTCGCGGTACTCGCCCAGCGGCATCGCCATGATCGCCGTCACCGCCTCGGTCAGCCCGTAGCCTTCGAGCAGCTTGACCCGGCCGCCGCGATCCGCGACGAGCTTCTCGAACCGCTCCTTGACCGGCCGCGGCAGCGTGTCCGCGCCCGAGAACGTCGCGTGCAGGCACGACAGGTCCGAGCGCGCCAGCGACGGGTCGCGGCACAGCGCCTCGAACAGCGTCGGCACGCCCACCAGCAGGTTCGGGCGCTTGGTCCTGAGCAGCCGCGCCACCACCTTCGCATCGAACATCGGCACCAGGATCGACTTGCCGCCGGCCATGAACGCGGCATTCACGCACACGCCCAGCCCGAAGCCGTGGAAGATCGGCAGGATCGCCAGGATCGCGTCGCCCTCGCCCACGCCGCCCCAGGCGGCGGCCTGCAGGCCCTCGGCGACGAAGTTCCGGCTCGACAGCACGATGCCCTTGGGCACGCCGGTGGTGCCGCCCGAGAACAGGATCGCGGCCGGATCGTCGCTGGTTCGGGGCGCGCGCGGCGCCTCGGGGTGGCGCTGCGCCATCAGCCCGGCCCAGCCGCGCACGCGGGGATCGGGCGGCACCGCCGCGATCCGGCGACCCTTGGTGAGCCAGAAGCCGAGCTTCTTGACCGGCGACAGGTAATCGGGAATCCGCGCGAGGATCAGCGTGCGCAGCGGCACCGTCGGGCGCAGCGGCGCGAACACCGGGTAGAACGCGTCCAGCGTCAGCGCGATCGATGCGCGGGTGGCGTTCAGGTAGTGCTCGATCTCGGGCCCGGTCGACAGCGGGTGGATCATCGCCGGCACCGCGCCCAGCTTGATCGCCGCGTAGAAGGCGATCACGCCCTGCGGCGACGTCGGCATCGAGATCAGGATCCGGTCGTCCGCCGCCAGACCCAGCGCCGCCAGCGCGTCGGCGCAGCGGTCGATCGACGCCAGGAAGTCGCGGTACGTGCAGGTCGTGTCCAGGAAGTCCCAGGCGACGGCCTCGGGCAGGCGCGCAGCGGTGCGCTCGAGCGCCTCGTACAGCGTGACGTCGGGGTAGTCGAGGTGATGCGGCACGTTCCCGTAGAAACGCAGCCAGGGGCATTCGTCGGTCATCGTCGGTGCCGGGGGTCAGGCCTTGTGACAGGCTACCAGCGTCTGCCCGCCACGCGCTTCCAGCTGGGGCTCCTCGGCGCGGCAGCGGTCGTCGGCCAGCGGACAGCGGGGATGGAAGCGGCAGCCGGACGGCGGGTCGAGCGGGCTCGGGATCTCGCCGGACAGCGGCACCGTGTCGCGCCGGCGCGCCGGGTCGGGCAGGGGCACCGAGGCGAGCAGCGCCCGCGTGTACGGGTGGCGCGGCTCGCGGAACAGTTCGTCGGCCGTGGCCAGCTCCACGATCCGCCCGAGGTACATCACCGCCACGCGGTCGGCGATCTGGCGCACGACGGCCAGGTTGTGCGACACGAACAGGTAGGTCAGCCCCAGGCCCTGCTGCAGTTCGCGCAGCAGG
>CAYGZN010000247.1:0-5127 GCA_964354355.1 uncultured Burkholderiaceae bacterium
TCGGTCGTCGCGAAGCTCGTCCCGGTCAAGCGCTTTGTCCACCTCGAGCACGTCCACTATTCCGATCCCGCCGCCTGCTTCGCCGACATCGCCCGCCATTGCGCCGAGGGACGCCTGGATTTCCTGGACGGCACGGTGTTCGCGCCCGACGAAATGTACCTGACGTGCGGACGTTTCGTGGACAACGCGCCCTGGACGAGCGACTACACGTTCGAGCGGATCTACTACCGGTCGATCCGCAAGCGCGACAGCGACTACCTGACGACGCGCGACTATCTGTGGCGCTGGGACACCGACTGGTTCTGGTGCTCGAAGAACGTCCACGCCCAGCAGCCGCTGGTGCGCCGGCTGCTCGGCCGTCAGCGCCTCAATTCGATCACCTACCAGAAGATCATGCGCTGGAACAGCCGGTGGGGCGTCACCCGCACGCTCGACCGGCTCCGCGGCCGGCATGCCGAGGCCGTGATCCAGGACGTCGACATCCCGCTCGATCGCGCTGCCGAGTTCCTTGCGTTTCTGCACCGCGAGATCGGCATCCTGCCGGTATGGCTGTGCCCGATAGGGCAACCTGATCCCGTGCGGCATTTCCCGCTCTACCCGCTGCACCCGCAAACGATCTACGTCAATTTCGGGTTCTGGGATGTCGTGAACAGCGACGAACCGCGGCCTCCAGGCTTCCTGAATCGCAGGATCGAACGCGAGGTCGCTGCGCTCTCCGGCATCAAGTCGCTCTATTCCGACTCGTTCTACACCCAAGACGAGTTCTGGTCGATCTACGACGGCACGGCGTACCGCGCGCTGAAGGACCGCTACGATCCCGCAGGGTCGCTGCCCGATCTCTACGCCAAATGCGTGCGCGGTGGCATGACGGCCCGGCGCTGAATGCGCAGCCACGGCGGTGGAACTTGAGGGCCGTCAAGGTGCCCGGCAGGTGTTGGTGATACGCTGATTCCGGGTTGCCCGAACCATGTTTCGAAAGGGGCACGATGACTCGAACCACGACGACACCACCATCACTTGCGCCTCGCGGCAGCGATCAGCGCTTTCGCAACCGGATCTACGACGACCTGCGCCACGATCCCTATCAGGCGAAGGGCAAATACAAGGAACCCGCCGTGTGCGGCGGCTGCGGCGCGGTTTTCCACCACGGCCGCTGGGCCTGGGTCACGGCGTCCGAGGGCGCAGCACGGACGGAGTGCCCGGCGTGCCACCGGATACGCGACCAGCAGCCTGCCGGCTTCATCACTCTTGCGGGCGTGCGCACGGCCGAGGAGCGCGAGGAGCTCGCGCGTCTCGTCCGCAACGTGGAAAGGCACGAGAAAACCGAGCACCCGCTGCACCGGATCATGGCGATCGAGCACGACGCCGACGAAATGCGGGTGACGACCACCGACACCCATCTGCCGCAGAAAATCGGCGAGCACGTCAAGCATGCGCGCAAGGGAACGCTCGGAATCGTCTACGGTGAGGACGAGTACGTCGTCCGCGTGCACTGGCACAGTTAGGCGCGCGGTAACGCGCCGTTGTTCAGGCTTCCCTGTCGGTCCGGCCGGCCAGGCGCAATAACGCGACGACCTCTGCATCGTCGACCTGCCGAAAATCCCGGTAGAACTGGCCCACCGCGTAGAAGCCCTCGGGCACGTCCAGGCAGACGACGTCATCGGCATAGGTCGCCACCTTGGCGAGGGCCTCGCGCGAGGCCACCGGCACCGCGCAGATCAACCGGCTCGGCTGGCGCGCGCGCAGCGCGTGCAGCGCCGCGATCATCGTCGCGCCAGTCGCGAGGCCATCGTCGACGACGATCGCCACGCGGCCGGCCGGATCGAGCGGCGGGCGCACGGGTGTGTACTCCGCGCGCCTGCGGCGCATCGTCTGCATCTCGGCAGTGATCGCCGCGTCGAGGTATTCCCGCGTCGCGCCCGCGCTCGCCGCGTACTCGGAGACATAACTCCATCCGGTCTCGTCGACGGCGCCGATCGCGAACTCGGGATTGCCGGGCGCACCGAGCTTGCGCGTGAGCACGACGTCGAGCTCGCCCCCCAGGGCATCGGCGACGATCTTGCCCATCGGCACGGCGCCGCGGGGAATGGCGAACACGATCGGCCGCTGGCCCCGCCAGCCCTCGAGCGCGCGTGCGAGCTGCCGCCCGGCGTCGGCCCGGTCGAGGAAAACCATCGGATCCGATCAGAGCGGGGGAATGCGCAGCACCTGCCCCGGGTAGATCTTGTCCGGGTGCTTCAGCATCGGCGTATTCGCCTCGTAGATCTTCATGTACTTGTTCGGATCGCCGTAGTTCGCCTTGGAGATTTTCGACAGATTGTCGCCGGACACAACGGTGTAATACGTCGCTTCGGGCTCGCTGTGGTCCACGCTCATCATGTTGTTCACCGCCACCACACCCGCCACGTTGCCGCAGCAGAGCACGATCTTCTCCATGGTGGCCTGGTCGGGCGCGATTCCGTAGACGGTGACGGTCGAACTCGCGCCGTCGAAGCTCACGACCATGCCCGTTGCGGACAGGTTCTGCGAACCGATGTAAGCGACGATGGCATCGGCGGCGGCGTCATTCGCCGCCTTGATCTTGGCCTCGTCCGCGGGGGCGGCTGCGGCCTCCTGCATCGCGGCCTTCGCCTTGCCCATGCCGAACAGCTTTTCGCCGGCGTCCTTCACGAAATCCAGAAGTCCCATGGTGTTGCTCCTTGGTGGAATGTGCGACGGCCCTGTGGGGACCCGATCGGCACGTGGTGGAATGGACAGGCAGCCTGCCACTATTTTACAGCTTGCAGCGGAAGGCGTCCTGCCAGTCTGACGGGTCGTCGGCATCACCGGGCCGGTCGCGCGCCTGCGACCGCGATCCGCCGAGGTTATAATTGCGCGGGATCCGGCCAGACTGCGCTCCGGCGTCGCACGGCACGGCGGCGCGTGTCCGCGCGCCCCATCGTCCCCGACCGATTTCTACACTACATTGCATGCAGATACGCGAACTCACTTCGTCCAGCATGTCGTCGATCCGTCCCGGCTCGTGGGCGGCATGGCGCATTGCGCTGCGACCCACGTCGCTATGGATCGCGACCGTGCCGGTGCTGGCCGCGACCTGCCTCGCGTGGTCGCTCGCCGGCGCGTTCGATGCGGCGACGGCGCTGATCGCCCTCGCCGCGTCGGTGCTGATGCAGGTCGTGACCAACCTGCAGAACGACGTCGGCTTCACGGAACGCCGCACCGGAAACGGCGTCCACGTCGGCCTGCCTCGCGCCACCGCCAACGGCTGGCTCACGCCGCGCGCGGTGAAGCAGGCGATCCTCGCCACGATCGTGATCGCGGCCGTGGCCACGCTGCCGGTGATGCTCCGGTTCGGGTGGCCGATCGTGCTGATCGGCGCGGCCTCGACGCTTGCCGCGTGGAGCTACATGGGCGGACCGCGGCCCATTGCCTACACGCCGTTCGGCGAGCTCGCCGTCTTCGTCTTCTTCGGGCCGGTCGCCGTCTGCGGCACCTATTTCCTGCAGACGGGAGAAATCGGGGCGGCCGCGTGGCTCGCCGGGGTGGCGATCGGTGCGCTCGCCACGGCCGTGCTGCTGGTGAACAACTATCGCGACCGCGCCTACGACGTGACCACCGGCCGTCGCACGCTCGCCGTCGTGATCGGCGCCGCGGCGTCGGTGCGACTCTTCGCGGCGCTCGAGCTCGCGCCGTTCGCGCTGGCGCTACTGCTGGCGTGGGTGACGCAAAGCGCCTGGCTCGCGCTCCCGCTGCTCGCGCTGCCGTGGGCCCTGCGGCTCGTGCGCGACTTCGCCCAGGTGTCCGACGGGCCGCAGCATAACGCGCTGCTCGTTCGCGCCGTGATGCTCGAAGTCGGCTTCGGGATGCTGTTGTGCGCGGGGGCGCTGCTCAATAGCTGGATCTGACGCGGCGGGCGCGCCGCATGCGCGCCGCCGCGGTTATCGTGGCCGCCGTGCGGCTACAGTCCCAGTGCGACCTCGGTCCCCTGCGCAATCGCGCGGCGCGCATCGAGCTCGGTGGCGACGTCCGCGCCGCCGATCAGCGTGACCGCCCGCCCCGCCTTCTGCAGCGCGTCGAGCAGTTCGCGGCGGGGTTCCTGCCCGGCGCAGACGACGATCGTGTCGACGTCGAGGACCTCCGGCTTGCCGCCCACCCGGATGTGCAATCCCCCGTCGTCGATCCGTTCGTACTCGACGCCGGGAATCATCTTCACGCCGCGCTTCTTGAGCAGCGTGCGGCGGATCCAGCCGGTGGTCTTCGCGAGGCCGTCGCCGACCTTGCTCGCCTTGCGCTGCAGCAGCCAGACCTCGCGCGTCGGCGGACGCTCGTTGGCCGGCCGCAGGCCGCCGCGCTCGCGGTACTGCGGGTCGATGCCCCATTCGGCGAAGTACTCTTCGGTCTCGTCGTGACCGGCCTGGTGCGTGAGCAATTCGCCCACGTCGAAACCGATGCCGCCAGCGCCGATGATCGCGACGCGCTTCCCGGCCACTCTGCGCCCCAGCACGATGTCGGTATAGCCGGCGACCAGCGGATGATCGATGCCCGGAATGTCGGGTTTGCGCGGGACGATTCCGGTGGCCAGCACGACATGGTCGAAAGCCGCGAGCTCGGCAGGCCCCACGCGGCGGTTGAGATGCAGCGCGACACCCGTGCGCTCGATGCGGCGGCCGTAATAGCGCAGCGTCTCCGCAAACTCCTCCTTGCCCGGAATGCGGCGCGCCAGGTTGAACTGGCCGCCGATTTCGGCGGCAGCGTCGAACAGCGCGACGTCGTGGCCGGCTTCCGCGGCGGTGGTCGCGCAGGACAACCCGGCCGGGCCTGCGCCGACAACCGCGATGCGTTTCTTCCTGGCGGCGGGCTTCATGACGATCTTCGTCTCGTAGCAGGCGCGCGGGTTGACGAGGCACGACGCGATCTGGCGGGAAAAGATCTGGTCGAGACAGGCCTGGTTGCAGGCGATGCAGGTGTTGATCTCGTCGGCGCGGCCCGCCGCCGCCTTGTTGACGAATTCGGCATCGGCGAGGAACGGCCGCGCCATCGAGACCATGTCGCCGTCGCCGCGCGCCAGCACCGCTTCGGCCACCGCCGGGTCGTTGATGCGGTTGGTGGCGATCAGCGGAATCCCGA
>CAYGZN010000248.1:0-5123 GCA_964354355.1 uncultured Burkholderiaceae bacterium
CGGGCCGACCTGATCGTCACCGGCGGCGAGAACGTCTACCCGGCCGAGGTCGAGCGCGTGCTCGAGGGCTGCGCCGGGGTCGTGGCCGCTGCCGTGTTCGGTGTCCCCGACGACACCTGGGGCCAGACGGTCGCGGCCGCCCTGGTCGTGGATCCGGTTCCCCCGACCGACCAGGCAATCCTCGAGCACTTCGGTGCGCACCTGGCGCCCTACAAGCGGCCGCGCCGCGTCTGCTTCGTGCCGTCGCTGCCGCAGACGCACGCGGGCAAGCTCGATCGCCAGGCACTGGCGTCGATGGCCGGGCCGCTGCGGCCGCTGCGAACGGCCGGCGGCGATTTCGCCTGACGCCGGGCCTCAGGCCGGCGCACGCCGCGCTGCCCCACGGCGCGCAACTGCGGGCGCGGCGGGGCGCGCTGCCCTCGCCGACCTCGCCGGCTTCGCGGCCTTGGAAGCCTTCGTGGCCTTGGAAGCCTTGGTGGCCGTGGCGGGCTTCGCGGCCTTCAAGGGCTTCGCAACCCTGGGGGAAGCCCTCTTTGGCGCGGCGCGCGACGGCTTCCCGGCCGGTGCGCCGGGGCTGCGCGCCACCAGCTCGTCCAGCGCCTCGGCCAGCGCAGCGGTCAGTTCACTTGCGTCGGGCACCGCGTTGCGCGCGGTGGTGAACCCGAAGCCCATCGCGCCGGCGTAGCTCATCACGGTGATGTTCAGGCCCACGCCGTGCTCTGGGATCGACACCGGCCAGTAGGTGGCCATGCGCGCGCCCGCCGCGTACAGCGGCACCTGCGGACCCGGCACGTTGGAGATCACGACGTTGGCGATCGGCGGAATCGCACTGGCGAGGTGCGAGCGCCCGTACAGAGAGGCCAGGCCGTGCAGGATCCAGGGCACGCCGATCGACGGGAAGTCGGTCGGCAGCACGCCCTTGGCCCGCCGGGCAAGCGCCTTGACGGCGCCGGCGGCGTCACGGATCGCAAGCAGGCGCTTCACGGGATCCGCGATCTGGGTGTTCAGGTTGACCAGGCTCATCGTGGCCTGCGTCGTGTACTCGGTGTTGCCGGCCTCGCGCAGCGAAATCGGCATCGCCGCGATCAGCGGCTTCTTCGGCACCCCGCCGTGGCGGGCCAGGTAGCGGCGCAACGCACCGCTGCACAGCGCCAGCACGATGTCGTTGAGCTTCGCCTCGTGTGCGACGGCCAGCCGTTTGAGCACATCCAGCGGAATCGACGACGCGGCAAAGCCGCGCTCGCCGGTGATCGTCACGTTCAGCGGCGTCTTCGGGCCGAACGAGAAGTTCTGCCCGAGTTGCCCCTTGGTCTCCTGCGGGACGCTGCCGACCATGCCGGCCAGCGTCCGCACGACGTCGGGCAGGTGCCGCAGCAGCTTCACGTACTGGCCGGCATCGTGCTTGAGTGCGGCCGCGGCGAGCTGCGCCAGCCCCGGGTGCTCGGCGCGGTGCTCGACGCCGGCCGGGATGCCGGCAGGCTTGGGGGCCAGGTCGAACAGCGCCTGCGCAAGCAGCACGCCCGCCTGGCCGTCGATCACCGAGTGGTGGACCTTGATGTAGTAGCCGACCTGGCCGGACTGCAGGCCGTCGAACGTGTAGACCCGCCACAGCGGCCGGCTGCGATCGAGCAGCTCGCCGTGCAGCCGGCCGGCACAGTCCTCGAGCTGCGCCTGCGTGCCCGGCGCTGGCAGCGTCACGCGCTGCACGTGGTAGTCCAGGTCGACCTTGTCGGCCTCGACCCAGACCGGGTTGGCCAGCTGCAGCGGCATCGGTGCCAGCCTGCGCGTGAAGATCGGCGCCAGGTGGATGCGCTGGCGCATCTGGCGCTTGATCTCCGTGTGGAAGTCGCCGCGGTACCCGGCGGGCAGGTCGAACAGATGCAGCGACGCCACGTGCATCGGCGTCTCGGGTGTCTCCAGGTGCAGGAACGCGCCGTCCAGCCCACTCAGTGCCCGCATGTCCGTCTCCTTGTCGATACCGGTGCCGTGCCGAGACGTTAGCACGGGCGCACTGCGCGCCGGCCCGGGTCAGATCAAGGATTCGTCCCGCGCGCAGGCGCGAAGTGCGTCGCGCCGATCTGCCCGGGGTTTGCTCGAAGTCAAAAGGGCTTCGCTTCGGGTGGCGTACTGTTCGCAGGGCAGATTCGAGTGGGGGGGCCGGCCATGTTCACCGAGCGCGTACGGCACGTCATGGAGCGCGAGAAGATGCTGACGGCGGCGCCGCAGACCACCGTCAGCGAGGCGGCGCGCCTGATGGCCTACACCAACGTCAGCGCGGTCGTCGTCGTCGAGCAGGGCGCGCTCGCCGGGCTCTTCACCGAGCGCGACGCGGTGTTTCGCGTGATCGCGCAGGGGCTCGACCCGCGCACGACCCGCCTGTCCGACGTGATGACCACGTCCCCGGTCACCGTCGGACCGGACCGCAGTTTCGGCTATGCGCTGCAGCTGATGCACGAGGGCCGGTTCCGGCACGTGCCCGTCGTCGAGGACGGCAAGCCCGTGGGCATCGTCACCGCACGCGACGCACTGGACCCCGATATGGAGGAGTTCGTCGCCGAGGCGAGCCGGCGCGAGGGCATCCGCTAGCGGCCCGGGTCAACGCAACGGCCCGGGTCAGCGAAACGGCTCGGCCCGGGCCAGCAGCGCCTCGAGGCCGGGCTCGTTCGGGTCGCGTGGCTTGCCCGGATGGATGATCGCGACCTGGCAGCTCTCGGCAGCTTCGACCAGCTGACGGTACGTGCCCGCGGTCAGGTCCTTGATGTACGCCTGCTTGCGCTCGTCGTAGCCGAACATGCGGTCGTTGATCAGCTGGCACTCGTTGCAGCTGGGGCAGCGCGCGGTTTCGATCCACGCCTCGTCGCGCGAGTGCACCGGCGCCGCGGGGGGCTCCTCGGCACCCGTTGCCGGCGTCGCGTCCGTTGCCAGGGTCGCGTCGGCTGCCGGCGCGGCAGGCTGCTGCTGCGCCGCCCACGCCGCCTTCTCGCGCGCCAGCAGCCGCTCGGCGTGCGAGTCGTGCACGCCGCCGTGCTCCTGCAGGCGGTGCCACAGCAGCAGGCAGCGGCGGGTGGCCTGCATCAGCCGGGTGTCGACGATCAGGCGCTGCAAGGCATCGCTGCCGTCGACGGCCAGCAGGTACGGCACGCGCTGCGCGGCGGCGCGCTCGTCGAGTGCCAGCCAGTCGGCCACCGGCAGCATCGCCGCGGTCCAGCGCTCGCGCGGCACGAGCGCGAAGTGCGCGGCGTAGCGCGCGTCGCACAGCACGAAGTCCGCGAAGGTGAAGGCGCACTGCTCGCTCGCGCGCTGCAGCGCGGTGTCGGCGAACTCCAGCGTCTCGACCGACCAGTCGTCGTCCGGCTGCGGGTTGTTCTCCAGCGAGAAGCGCGTGGCCCAGTTCTCGCCGGCGGCCGCGTCGTAGCTGAATGCCGGGAACGCCCGCGACTGCATCGCGGCCGCGGCGGTCAGGTACGGCGGCAGCTGGCTGACCGGCTGCGCCGAGCCGGCGAACACGCTGAACAGCGCGGGGCCCCGGCACGCCAGGCCCTGGCCGATGCGATCGCGCAGCGCGAACAGGTTCGAGCTCGGGGACTGCAGCACGAACAGGCCGCCCAGCCCCATCGCCGTGGTCGCCAGCCGCGCGCTGCGCACGCCGAACGCGAAGTGGCCGGTGCCGATCGACGCCTCCTCGAGCAGGTCGTCGGTCTGCACCAGCACCTTGACCGGCAATCCCGACGACAGCATCTCGATCAGGTTGGCGTTCTCCGGAGCGTCGTTGCGCTGCGGCGGGATGCACACCAGGTAATCCGGGAAACGCGCCAGGTCGTCGGCGGTCAGCGCGTTCTCGTCGAACGCCTCGAAGAACAGATCGTGCTCGGCCTCGGCATAGCGGCCGCCGGCCTCGAGCTCGGCAATGGAGATCGCCCTGACCAGGGTCGCCAGCTCGGGCAGGCGCTCGCGATAGGCCTGGGCTGCGGCGCTGCAGTTCTCGAAGGCGAAGTCGAACCACTCGCCCGTCGGTTCGTCGTCGCCGTGCACGGCGGGCGCGAAGAAACGCTGCGATTCGAGCACGCCCAGCGTGCGCACCAGACGCTCGCGCCGCGCCGCGGGCAGCTCGTCGCGCGGCACCCCCTTGCCGACGATGCGCGACAGTGCCTCGAAGTCGAACACGTCGCGGTGCGGCCCGCCCACCGACTCCTTCAGGCTCTGCGGCTGCCGGCCGGCCTGCGAGTGGCTGTAGGCCGCGCGCAGGATGTCGGACAGCTTGAGCACCAGCCGGCTCAGCTCGGCGTGGAAGGCGCGCGCCTTGGCGCGCTGCGCGGCCTGCCACGCGTGCGTGACCAGCCGCGCCGGCATGTCGCGCGTGCAGCCGAGCACCTCGCCCTCGGCCCGCAGCGCGCCCCCCGCATGGGTGAGCACCTGCTCGAGCGTTTCGCCGTCGCGCGCGCCCAGGCGCGCGGCCGCCGCGTCCCAGAGCTCGGCCAGCGTGCCGCGCGCGCCGTCGTCGACGGCGCGGCGGATCTCGCGTTCGAGCTGCAGTGCATGGCGGCGCAGCCGCTCGCCGTCGATGCCGCGCGGCGCCACGTCCTTGAGCACCTCGTCGACCAGGCCGGACAACGAGCGCACGACCTGCGGGCCGCGGCCGCGCTCGACCAGCACCACCGGAAAATCCAGCCGCAGCGCGGCCAGGTCGCGGTACGGCGCGAGCAGCGCCGGGCGCAGGTCGAGGCCGCCGATCGGACTCAGCCCATCGCCCTGGCACTTGCCTGTGAGGTGGAAGATCAGCTGGTCCTGGTGCTTGGCTTGCATGTCCATCGCAGGCTTTCGGTGAGGGGGTCCGCGGGGGCGAGGACGCGTCAGGCCGCTCGCTCGGTCTGCGCCGCTTCGTCCGGCCACACGGTGTACTTGTCCAGCTCGCGGTTCAGGCCGGCGCGGATGTATTCGGGCGAGCGCATCTGGCCGGCGCGGCGCAGGTCTTCGTAGCACGGCGCGTCGGGGTTGCGGTACAGGATGCCGACCGGGATCGGGTCGTCGAGCGACGCGATCTCGCGGGCGCGATCGATGTCGAGCGGGTCGTGCTCGCGCTGGTTGCGGTAGGCGACGGACAGGCTGGAACTCAGCTGCAGGCC
>CAYGZN010000249.1:0-5119 GCA_964354355.1 uncultured Burkholderiaceae bacterium
GGCCAAGGAATTCATGCAACGCCAGGCCAAGGCCGGCCAGCCGTTTTTCATTTGGTGGAACGCGTCGCGCATGCACTTCCGCACCCACGTGAAGGCGGCGAACCGCGGCAGGTCTGGACAGGACGAGTACAGCGACGGCATGGTCGAGCACGACTCGCACGTGGGTGAACTGCTGAAGGCGCTGGACGAGCTGGGCTTGGCGAACGACACCTTAGTGATGTACTCGACCGACAACGGCCCGCACTACAACACCTGGCCCGACGCCGGCACCACCCCCTTTCGCAGCGAAAAGAATTCGAACTGGGAAGGCGCCTACCGCGTGCCCACGTTCGTGCGCTGGCCCGGCAAGTTCCCCGCGGGCACTACGCTGAACGGCATCGTCTCGCACGAGGACTGGCTGCCCACCTTCGCTGCCGTCGCCGGCGACCCCGACGTGAAGGAGCGGCTCCTCAAGGGCACCACGATCAACGGTCGCCGGTACAAGAACTACATCGACGGCTACAACCAGCTCGACTACCTGACCGGCAAGACCAAGGAATCGCCGCGCAAGGAGTTCTGGTACGTCAACGACGATGCGCAGATCGTCGCCGCCCGCTACACCGACTGGAAGGTCGTGTTCCTGGAGAATCGCGGCCAGGCCTTCGGCGTGTGGCGCGAGCCGTTCACCGAGCTGCGCATCCCCTTGCTCTTCAATCTGCGGCGCGACCCGTTCGAGAAGTCGCAGCACAACTCCAACACCTACAACGACTGGTTCCTCGAACGGCCGTTCGTGCTGGTGCCGATCCAGGAGATGGCGGCCAAGTTCCTGCTGACGATGAAGGACTACCCGCCCAGCCAGACGGCGGGCTCGTTCAACCTCAGCAAGATCGAGGAACAGCTCAAGAGCGCGGCGGGGTCGCGGTAAGTACTTTCCCGCCGACAACGCCGGGCGCCTGCATCATCGCGGCGATGCTGGCGGCGCCGGCCCTCGAGACGATCCGCACCCCCGTCTGCAGGCCAGCTGCCGACTGCCGGGGTAGGCGCGTGCGAGGACGCGACTGCATGCCGCCTGAACGCAGCCAAACCATCACCGGCCAGGAGGCCGAGCGCCGGGCGCCCGAAGACCCGCTGCGCTCTGGGACTCACGGCCCGGGCAGAGTGGCCCTGCGGGGCGGGGCGACACGGAACCCGTCGCGCGTTGCCGACGGTGCCGATCGAGACTCCTGCGCGGAGTGACCGGTGCGAGGTTCTCGATTTCCTGCGGCCCATGGGCGTCGACCGCCCCCTCCATCGGAGTTCGCTCTTCGCGAACTGGATTTCGTCTGGCCATAGCAGCTGCCCGGCGCTACGAGGCCGCCGCCATCTGCTGACCCGGTGCAACCAGACCGACGTCGATCTTCTCGTGCTGCATCGGCAGGTCGAGATCCAGCACCATGTCCAGTTCCTGCGCATAGCGGTGGCCCGCGTAGGTTGCCGCGGCGATGATCGCGGGTGCCTCGCAATCGCCGATGCGGGCCAGCGTGAAAGGCAGGCGCCCGTCCTCGGCCTTGGGCGTATTCCTCAGGGCATGGTAGAGGTCATCCACCGGTGCGCGCTGCCCCACCACGACCAGCCCTTTCGCGGCAAGGGTCTGCTCGCGGCCCGAATGCTCGCAGGAAATCGTCACGTCGCGCCCGTCGAAATGCGACAGGCCGTGGGCTGTGACCAGCTTGATCCCCAGTTGCATCAGGTGGCCCGGCACGCGTGCGCCTTCGCCGGTATTCTCGGCCCAGGGCGAGACGCGGTCCGTAGGCGCCACCAGCGTCACCTCGAGCCCCGCCGCGCGCAACCGTTCCGCGATCACGCCGCCCATGTAGTAGCCGTCACTGTCGAAGACCACCGTCGGGCCGTCGGGCAAGCGGCCGTCCATGATGTCATCGGGGGTGAATACCTTGACTCCGGACTCGGCGATCTTCACGAAACGCTTGCCGTCGAACACGTCGCGCCGCCAGCGCGCACCCGTGGCGATGCAGACATGTTGCGCTTCGAACGCCAGCACCTCCTCGACGGTCAGCCGGCTTTCCCGAAAGACATCGACACTCGGCATCTTGAGTATCTGCTGTTCGCGGTAGTCGCGCACCCGAATGTACTCGCGCATCCCCGGCAGCGCCGCTTCGCGCACCACCCGGCCCCCGAGCGTGCGAGACGCCTCGGCCAGCGCCACCTTGTAGCCGCGTACGCCCAGAGCGCGGGCCGCCTCCATGCCCGCAGGCCCGGCGCCCACGATCAGCACCTGAGCGTCCGAGCCCTTGGGCCGGATCCGCTCGGGATGCCAGCCGCGCCGCCATTCCTCGCCCATCGTCGGGTTCTGGGTGCAGCGGATCGGCACCGACAGGCTGTCGCCGGAGTAGCAGACGTTGCAGCCGATGCATTCGCGAATGTCTTCCGGTCGCCCTTCCTCGATCTTCTTCGGCAGGAACGGGTCGGCGATGGAGGGGCGGGCGGCGCCGATCAGGTCGGTGACCCCTGCCTTGACCATCCGTACCATCGTGTCGGGCGAGGTGAAGCGGCCCACTGTCACGACCGGCTTGGTGGTGACCGAGCGGACGAAGCGCATGTAGGGTTCCAGCGCGCCTTCCTTGACAAAGCGCGAAACGCCCATTTCAAGCGAATAGTCGGCGATGTTGATGTCCCACAGATCGGGCATCTCGGCCATCATTGCCAGCATGTCGCGCCGTTCGCCCTGGATCGGCCGGCCATCCTCGCCAACCTCTTCGTCGGCAGCAAAGCGCACGGCCACGGCGCAACGGTCGCCCACGGCCTCCTTGGTTTCGGCGATCAGCTCGCGCACCAGGCGCGTGCGGTTTTCCAGGCTGCCACCGTACTCGTCGCTGCGGGTGTTGGTCTGCCGGTCAAGGAAATGCGCGAGCAGGTAGCCGTGCGTGGCATAGACGTAGACGATGTCGAAGGCCGCATCACGGGCCCGCAGGGCAGCCTTGCGGTGCCAGCGGCGGAAATCGCGGATGTCCGACTTGTCCATCGCGCGGGACTGGAACGGGTGGCCCACATGGTTGGGCATGCTGGCCACGTCCATCGAGACCAGCCGCGTCGCCAGATTGGCGCTGGGCGCACCCCCGAACCATAGTTCCGCCCCCGCCAGCGCGCCATACGCATGCACCTTGTCGGTCATCAGCCGGTGGGCGCGAATATCGCTGTCGTCCCAAAGCGAGGCGCTGATGTGCAGCTGGTCGTCGGACGCCGGGTGGATCGAACAGTACTCGGTGCAGACCACGCCCCAGCCGCCCTCAGCCTTGACCCCCCGCATCTCGGCCACTGTGCGGGGCCGGGCCCAGCCCATGCCGGTGCAATGGGGGACCTGATAGAAGCGGTTCTTCGTGGTCACCGGTCCCAGCCTGACCGGTTCGAAAAGGATGTCGTAGCGAGGGTCGCGGGTCATGGTCCCGGATCAAGCGCGTACACGCTCTAGGAGCCGCGCATCGCGCGTCCGCACAGGTGCGTCGTGCTGCTCGATCCGAGCCTGCTTCTCGATGACCAGGCGCTCGAGCGTCTCGATGTCGTTGGGCAGGGTGTCGACGGCGGTACGCACATCGCGAATCTTACGATCCTCGCGGCCCGCTGTGTAGTGGGTCTGCCTCGACATACCCATCTCCGGCTGCCAGGTGCGCACGGGTCGTCGCCAGTCGGCTCCTTCGAGTAACACCGCCCGCTGCGCTGGCCCCGCCGCGCCATGCGTCACGATCCACGTGCGCAGCAGGTTCGCGCTGCTCCCGTGTTGCAGTGCGACCTTCTGTGTTCCGGGCACGCCCGAGACCTCGGCGCATTATCTCTCGCACCTCTTCTGCCCTATCTCCTGTCTCGTATCTCTTCTCGTATCTCTTCTCGCTTCTCTCTCGCCTCGCACGCCGCCCCCACCGGAGCGCGAGATGGCACCGGCCCTGGCGCAGTTCGCGGCCAGCCAGATCGCCGGGCGCGCGCCGCCGGGCCACGTGCGCGACGAGGGATTCGACGCGGCGCTGGTGGCGCCCGGGCGGGTGATGACGCACGGGTGATGACGCACGGGTGATGACGGGCCGGTGATCGAAGGGCCGGTGATCGAAGGGCTTGCGGTGGGCGCGGCGCGGCACGCATTGCGCGCGACGCAGCGTGTCGCGCATTGCACCCGGAGCATCGCGCATCGGTCCCGGTCGGAACCCGATCCGACAGACGGCGGCCGATCCGATCGCATCCCGAACCGCGGCTGTCGACCCTGAGCCGCCTGTCGGCCGTCCGAGAAGCGGCCGTTGGACCAGGACTCAGCGGCGACGCCACCTCAGCGCTTCAAGCCGCATTCATGGAGCTTCTTTGCAGCGGTGCCGAACTGACCCAGCTGGTAGACGGCTGCGCCTGCCGGCGAGAAGGTGAACGACTCAAACGGTTCAGCGAGCATCGTGTCGAGGTAATCACGGGGCGCAATGCCCGTGGTGACGTGCGGATCGAAATGCTCGCCGGACGATTTCGGCACAAACGTCGAAACGTAGTCGATCAGAAGCGGGTCGATGACGGAATCATCCGGCGTCGTGGCGAAGGCGTCCGAGAGTCCGGTCGGCACAGTGAACGGGGCCACGGCATCGATCAAGTCCTGCTGCAGCTCTCGCAGTTCGGGAGTCGGCCTGGCGACAATACCGGCCAGCCCAATGGGGCCGCTTGGGATGTAGTAATACTTGAAAGCCTCCAACTGCAAGCCGAGCACATTGGTGCCAGCGAAAACCTTCCCGGCGGCGGCATAGATCTTGTCCAGGTCCGCCGTGCGAACAAAACGCTGCAGGAGCGTGACGTGCGGACGGTGCGTCGCATCCAGCGGGAAGCCCTTCGGGAAAACCTCGAGCAGACGGGCGTTGTTGGCTTCGCAACGCTGCAGCATCGCGGCGTCAGGCTCCAGCAGGATGTTGATGGCGGTGACCGCGCTCGACTCGGGCGGGAAGACCTGCCTCCAATCGTCCTTCATGCTGACAACGGTCCAACCGTCTCTCTTCGCCTGCGCGTAAAGCGCCGGCGTGAAGGCCCCGAGCCGGGGCGTGGGCAGGCCCAGCACCGGGCCGTAGGCGTATTCGCGTGCCGCGTCATCGTGCAGCACCAGCAGTCCGAATCGCACGCCGCCGCC
>CAYGZN010000250.1:0-5072 GCA_964354355.1 uncultured Burkholderiaceae bacterium
CAGCAGCCCGTAGTGGTCGTAGACGTCGAGGTAGCTGCGCCGCTGCGCGAACAGCTGCGCCACCCAGGCGACTTCGTCGCGGTTCTCGGCGACGTGGCTCTGCACGTGCACGTCCGGGTGCTCGCGCGCCAGCTGCCCGGCCCGGCGCAGCTGGTCCTCGCTGGAGCTGGCCGCGAACCGCGGCGTGATCGCATAGCGCAGCCGACCCTGTCCGTGCCAGCGCTCGATCAGCGCGCGGCTGTCGGCGTCGCCGGTGTCCGGCGTGTCGCGCAGGCCGTCGGGGGCGTTGCGGTCCATCAGGCACTTGCCGGCGACCATCAGCATGCCGAGCCGCTGGGCCTGCGCGAAGAACGCATCCACCGACGCCGGATGCACCGTGCAGAACACGCTGGCCGTGGTCGTGCCGTTGGCCAGCAGCTGTTCCAGGAAGAACCGGGCGGCGTCGGCCGCGACGGCGGGATCGGCGAACCGCTGCTCCTGCGGGAACGTGTAGCGCTCGAGCCAGTCGAGCAGCTGAGCGCCGTAGCTGGCGATCACGTCGACCTGCGGGTAGTGCACGTGCGTGTCGACGAAGCCGGGCACGATCAGGTGCCCGCGCCAGTCGTGCACGGCGACCTGGGCGCCGAGCTGCGGCAGCAGGTCGACCGCCGGTGCGAGCCGCTCGATGCGCCCGGCGCGCACCAGCAGCAGGCCGTCGCGCAGCGCCGCGACGGCCGAGGGTTCGCCGCCCAGCCCGGGGTCGCGCAGGCAGTGCAGGAAGTCCCCGCGGATCGCGGCGACGGTCACGGCCGGCTCAGCGCTGCCCGATGCTCGGTCCGGCGCGATACTCAGCCCTGCTCGAGGAACTCGGTCAGCGCCCTGTCGGGCGGGAACGCGTAGTTGGAGCGGCGGCTGACCGCCAGCCCGGTCAGCTCGCGCAGCCGGATCGCGGTCTCGGCGGCCTTCGCGACGATCGACAGGCCGTCCAGGATGGGCGCGCCGCCGATCTGCGCGCCGTGCGGGCCGCCGAACAGCAGCATCGGCAGGCCGCCGGCGGGCACGATCACGTCGGCGCCGGCGGCCAGCAGCGCGTCGACCTCGCGCTCGAACTTGGGCCGCAGCGCCTGGTAGCCGGCGTCGGTGGCGAACGCGTCCATGAAGTCGCTGACCTTCGCGTCGACCGCGCGCACGCCGACCACGCGCTGCTGAAGCCCGTAGCGGATCACCTGGTCCTCGTGCCAGGGGATGAACACCGGGTTGATCGTGACCAGGCCCAGCTTGCGGCCCAGCGTGCACGCGTGCATCAGCGTCGTTTCGCCCAGGCCGATGACCGGGATGTCGACGACCGACTTGGCCTCGGCCAGGCCCGCGTCCTGGAAGTGGGTGATGGCGACCGCGTCGTAGCCCTGGCGCTGCGCCTCGATCGCGTTGCGGATGAACGCGCGCGCCATGCGGAACTCGGTCAGCGCGTGCGTCGTCGTGGCCGGCGGCGTCACGGTGTTGAACGTGAAGTCGAACTGCGGTTCGAGCACCCGCCGCAGGTGCGGCTCGAGCCGGCTGATGTACGCGTGGTGCGCCACGCGGTCGGTCGCGCCCTGGAACCAGATCCGGTAGCGGCGGGGAGTCTGTGGAGTGCCGGTGGCCATTCTCGCTGTCCTTGGGGTAGGCTACTATCGCGTTCGATGCGACGACCCATGCGGTCGGTCCGCTATTTTTGCCGCTTCAACCATTCGCCACAAGGGCATTCGGGGGTAAGGAATGAAACTCGCTGCAATCGCGCGCGGCTGGGCGCCGACGTTCGTGGCCTCGCTGCTCGCCGCCGCCGGCGTCGGCCTCGCGGCGGCGCCGTCGCCGGCGCTGGCGCAGGACAAGCTCACCGCGGTGCACGCCTTCCCCGCCAACTGGGTCTATTCCAAGAGCTTCCTGGCGTTCGTCAAGAAGGTCAACGACGCCGGCAAGGGCGTGATCGAGATCACGGTGCGCGGCGGCCCCGAGGCGATGGGCATGTTCGAGCAGCCCAATGCGGTGCGCGACGGCGTCGTCGACATGGTCTACACGCCGTGCGCGTTCTACGGCGCGACGGTGCCCGAGTGCGATGCGGTCGCCGCCTCTTCGATCGACGGTCCGGCCGCACGCAGGAACGGCGCCTACGACGCGCTGAAGCAGGCGCACCTGCGCCGCATGGGGGTGTACTACCTGGGCTGGATGGACAGCGGCATCCGCTTCCACCTGTGGTCGACCAGGCAGCCCAAGCTCGACGCCCAGGGCAACCTGGACATCAAGGGCGTGAAGATGCGCGGCAACGCGATCTACAACGCGTTCCTGACCAACTTCCTGGGCGCACAGGTGATCAACCTGCCGTCGACCGACATGTACACGGCGCTGGAGCGCGGCACCGTCGACATGACCGGCTGGACCGAGATCGGGCTGATGGACGCGAACTGGGACAAGTTCCTGAAGTATCGCGTCGACCCGAGGTTCTTCTCGACCGACCTCGGCGTGATCGTCAACATCGCCAAGTGGAACGCGCTGTCGCCGAAGTCGCGCGAGATCCTGGAGCGGGTCGCCGTCGAGCACGAGGTCTCTTCCGTCAAGGAGCTGGCGGCGCTGCGCGACAAGGAGTTCGCCGAGCTCGAGAAGCGCGGCATGAAGGTCGTCGCGCTGTCGCCCGAAGGCCAGAAGCGGTTCGTCGAGGGCGCCCGCGCGGCGTCGTTCGCGCGGATGAAGGAGCGGATGGACAAGTCGGGCGACGCGCGCCTGTACGAGCCGATGATCAAGCTGTTCGCGCCCGAGAAGTGAAGGCCTACGACCGGCTGATCCACGCGATGGCGTGGGCGGCCGGCGCGCTGCTGGCGCTGATGTTCGCGGCGATCGTCGTCGACGTCGTGCTGCGCAACCTGGGCTTCCAGAGCTCGGCGCACCTGTTCACGTTCACCGAGTACGCGCTGCTGATGGTGCCCAGCCTGGGTGCACCGTGGCTGGTGCGCGAGAAGGGCCACGTGTTCGTCGAGATCGGTCTGAACCTGCTGTCGGCGACCGCGCGGCGCCGCGCGGTCGTGCTGGTCGGCGTCGTGTGCATCGCGGTGTGCCTGGTGCTGGCCTGGTACGGCTTCGAGGTGACGCTGCGCAACTGGCGGCTCGGCGACAAGGACGTTCGCTCGTTCGACGCGCCGCGTTGGCTGCTGGTCGTGTGCATCCCGGTGTCGTTCCTGTTCATGGCCACCGAGTTCCTGCGCCACCTGCTGCGCGGCGACGACTTCCTGGGGTCGATGACGGCGCCGGACGCTGCAGCGTTGCCGGCCGCGGCACCGCCCGACCCCGCCGCGCCGCCGGCGCGGCACCCCTAGGGCGTCGCGATGGAGTGGTACGTCGCGGCCGCGATCCTGTTCGGCACGTCGGTCGCGCTGATGATGGTCGGCCTGCCGGTGGCCATCTCGTTCTTTGCGACCAACATCGTCGCGGCGGTCCTGTTCATGGGCGGCGCAAAGGGCATCGGCCAGGTCATCAACAACGGGTTCGGCGCGATGACCAGTTTCGCGCTGGTGCCGATCCCGATGTTCCTGCTGATGGGCGAGCTGTTCTTCTACACCGGCCTGGCCACCCGGTTCTTCAACGCCACCGACAAGCTGCTGGGCAACGTGCCGGGGCGGCTCGCCTACGTGACGCTGCTGGGCGGCACGGCGTTCGCCGGCCCCGCCGGCTCGAGCATGGGCGCGTGCGCGCTGCTGGGCACGCTGATGGTGCCCGAGATGATGCGCCGCGGCTACAACAAGTACCTGTCGATGGGCCCGATCATGGGCGTGGGCGGGCTGGCGGTGATCATCCCGCCTTCGGCGCTGACCGTGCTGCTGGCCACGCTGGGCCAGACCGACGTGGGCGACCTGCTGATCGCCGGCATCGTGCCGGGCTTCGTGCTGGCCGTGATGTACGGCGTGCTGATCTGGGGCTGGACCCGGGTCGACCCGACGGCGGCCCCGCACTACCACGTCGAGCCGGTGCCGCGGCGCGAGAAGTGGCGGCTGATCTGGGTCGACGTGCTGCCGATGGTCGGCGTGATCGTGTTCTCGGTGCTGATCATGCTCATCGGCTGGGCCACGCCGACCGAGTCGGCGGCGCTGGGCGCGCTCAGCGTCGTGGTGCTCGCGGCCTGCTACGGCACGATGACCTGGCAGGCGTTTCGCAAGTCGCTGGAGGCGGCGCTGCGCGTGACGATCATGTCGTTCCTGATCATCTTCGGTTCGGCGACCTTCGCGCAGGTGCTGGCGTTCACCGGCGCCTCCAGCGGCCTGGTGCAGTTCTTCCTGGGCTTCGACCTGTCGCCGATGGGCCTGCTGTTCGTGATGCTGGGCATCATCTTCTTCCTGGGCTGCTTCATGGACCAGCTGTCGATGATGATGCTGACCGCGCCGATCTTCTTTCCGCTGGCCAGGGCGCTGGGCTTCGACCTGACCTGGTTCGGGCTGATCATGCTGCTGGCGCTGGAGATCGGCTACACCACGCCGCCGTTCGGGCTGCTGCTGTTCGTGATGAAGGGCGTCGCGCCGCCCGGCACGACGATGATCGACGTGTACAAGGCCGCAGCGCCGTTCATCGCCTGCTCGCTGCTGCTGATCCTGATGCTGGTGTTCTTCCCGCCGCTGGCGACCTGGCTGCCGCAGCTGTCGCACTGACGCGGCGCGACCGGCCGCCGCGGGCGACGCGGTAGCCGTCGTGCGCACGAGCGACGTGGCTACTCGAAGCCGGCGAAGAACGCGTCGACCTGGTCGCGGTGGCGGCGCTTGTCGGCGGGGTCGGCGAAGCTGGCCTCGAAGCCGTTGTGCGCCAGCTGCCAGGCCGCGTCGACGCCAAGCCCCAGCGCCTCGAAGGTCGACACGAAGTTCTGGTTCACGTAGCCGCCGAAGTAGGCGGGGTCGTCCGAGTTCACGGTGGCGACCAGCCCCTCGGCCAGCAGCTGCCCGAGGTTGTGCCGCCTCAGGTCCGGGAACACACGCAGGCGCAGGTTCGACAGCGGGCACACGGTCAGCGGGATGCGCCGCTCGCGCAGCCGGCGCACCAGCGCCGGGTCGCGCAGGCACTGCACGCCGTGGTCGATG
>CAYGZN010000251.1:0-5068 GCA_964354355.1 uncultured Burkholderiaceae bacterium
TGGCGACGATCTTGTCGACGGCCTTGACGATGGCCGTGCCTCCCACCGCCAGCGAGCGGCTGCCGTAGGTGCCCATGCCGAACGGTACCCGTCCGGTGTCGCCGTGTACGATCTCGACGCTTTCGACCGGAATGCCCAGCTTGCCGGCCACCACCTGTGCAAAGGTGGTCTCATGGCCCTGGCCGTGACTGTGCGAGCCGGTGAAGACCGTCACCGTGCCGGTCGGGTGGACCCGCACTTCGCCTGCCTCGAACAGGCCGGCGCGCGCACCCAGGGCGCCCGCGATGTTGCTGGGCGCCAAGCCGCAGGCCTCGATGTAACAGCTGTAGCCCAGCCCGCGCAGCTTGCCCTGAGCGGCCGACGCGGCCTTGCGTGCAGGGTACCCGGCGACGTCGGCGAGCTCGAGCGCCTTGTCCAGGTGCGCGCCGTAATCGCCGGTGTCGTAGGTGAGCCCGACCGGCGTGGCGTACGGGAACTTCGTGATGAAGTTCTGCCGACGGATCGCGGCCGGGTCCATTCCCGTGTCGCGCGCGGCGGTCTCGACGATGCGCTCGACCACGTAGGTGGCCTCGGGCCGGCCCGCTCCGCGGTAAGCGTCGACCGGCGCGGTGTTGGTGAACACGGCCTTGACTTCGCAGTAGATGGCGGGTGTCCGGTACTGGCCGGCCAGCAGCGTCGCGTACAGAATGGTCGGCACGCTCGAGGCGAAGGTCGACAGGTAGGCCCCCATGTTGGCGATGGTCTTGACCCGAAGCGCCAGGAAGTTGCCCTTGGCGTCGAGTGCGAGTTCGACACGGGTCGCGTGGTCGCGGCCGTGCGCGTCGGTCATGAACGACTCGCTGCGCTCGGCTGTCCACTTGATCGGACGCCCGACTCGCTTGCTGGCCCATACCAGCGCCGTCTCCTCTGCGTACAGGAAGATCTTGGAGCCGAATCCGCCGCCGACGTCGGGCGCGATGACGCGAACCTTCGACTCGGGCAGCCCGAGAACGAAGGCGCACATGAGCAAGCGCTCGACGTGCGGATTCTGGTTTGCCACATACAGCGTGTAGCTGTCGTCGTGCTTGCTGTAGGAGGCGTTGGCTGCGCGCGGCTCCATCGCGTTGGGGATCAGCCGGTTGTTCGCGAACTCCAGGGAGCTGACCTGGGCCGCCTGCTTGAACGCTGCGTCGACCGCGTCCTTGTTGCCGTGCCCCCAGTCGTAGCAGACGTTGTTCGGCACGTCGTCGTGCACGGCGGAACCGGCCGTCTCGGCCCCCCGAATGTCGATGACCGGCGCCAACTCCTCGTAGTCGACGTCGATCATTTCAGCAGCGTCTCTGGCCTCCAGGTACGTCCCGGCCACCACCAGCGCGACCTGGTCGCCCACGTGGCGCACCTTGCCCTGCGCCAGCACCGGATGCGGCGGCTCCTTCATCGGGGAGCCGTCCTTGCTGTGGATCAGCCAGCCGCAAGGCAGGCCCGCGACCTTGGCCTCGGCAAGGTCGGCGCCTGTGAAGATGGCGATCACGCCCGGCGCCTTGGCGGCCCGGGAGGTGTCGATCGATCGGATGCGCGCGTGTGCGTACGGCGAGCGAAGGAAGCTGGCGTAGGTCTGGCCGGGCAGTACCACGTCGTCGGTGTACTGGCCCGCGCCGGTCAGGAAGCGGGCGTCCTCGCGGCGCAGCACGGACTTTCCGATGGGTGAGTCGGACATGTCGGTCATTTGAGTCTCCTCGTTCGTCAGGCGGCGGCACCGACCTTGCCGCTCTGGCAAAGTTGGACCGCCTTGACGATGTTGTGATAGCCGGTGCAGCGGCAGAAATTGCCCTCGAGTCCTTCGCGGATCTCCTGCTCGCTGGCCCGGGGATTGTCCTTCAGCAGTTGCACCGCGGACATCACCATGCCCGGCGTGCAGAAGCCGCACTGCAGTCCGTGGCACTCCTTGAATGCCGCCTGCATCGGGTGCAGCGCGTCACCCGTCGAGAGTCCTTCGATGGTCGTGATCTCGGCGCCCTGTGCCTGCACGGCGAGCATCGAGCAAGACTTCACCGCGCGGCCGTCCAGGCTCACCGTGCAAGCGCCGCACTGCGCGGTGTCGCATCCCACGTGAGTACCGGTCAGCTGCAGCTGCTCGCGCAGCAGCTGCACGAGCAGCATGCGCGGGTCGGCCGCGACCGTCACTGGCTTGCCGTTGACGGTGAGCCTGATGGGAATGGTCATGAGTGTCTCCTGGTGGTGAGTTCCTGCGTGTCGACGCGATCGGCATTGCACCGCCGCGCATTCCGGGCCGAATTGTTTGCCCGATTCGGGGCAATTGCAAGAAGGTCTGCGTGCGTATGCGAGGCGGAACATATCTCGACACAGTAGACTCTGCGATGCAACGATCGCTTCATCCGGCCGTGATCGTGCGGTCCGCGCCAGCGTGTCTTTCAAAGGGAGCAGTCCATGGACGCCGAAAAGCGCCTGCAGCA
This sequence comes from uncultured Burkholderiaceae bacterium, assembly GCA_964354355.1. Classification (GTDB taxonomy): domain Bacteria; phylum Pseudomonadota; class Gammaproteobacteria; order Burkholderiales; family Burkholderiaceae_E; genus CAYGZN01. The sequence continues at coordinate 2,454 of CAYGZN010000251.1, forward strand.
ACTGGGAATCGAATTGCCTTCGCCGCCGCAGCCCGCCGGCAACTACGTGCCGGGCGTCCTGGCCGGGAACCTGCTGTTCATGTCGGGCGTCGGGCCGCGGCGCAATGACGGCAGTTCGATCACCGGCAAGGTGGGGGGCGGCATGACGATCGACGAAGGCTACGCAGCCGCCCGGGTGGTGGGCCTGAACATGCTCGCCAACATCCGCGTCGTGCTGGGTTCGCTCGACCGCGTCGAGCGTGTCGTCAAAGTGCTCGGCATGGTCAATTCGACGCCGGACTTCGACGACATGCCCAAGGTCGTCAACGGCTTCTCAGACCTGTTCGTCGAGGTGTTCGGGCCGGAGCGCGGTCGGGGCGCGCGATCGGCGGTCGGACTGGTTGCGCTGCCGCACCAGATCGCCGTGGAGGTCGAGATGGTGCTCCAGGTTTCGCCCTGAGACCGCTGCAGTCGGCCGCGGCGCGGGCCCCGGCGGTCTAGCGGCCCGAGAAGCGCGGCGCACGCTTCTCGCGGAACGCCTGGACCCCCTCCTGGTGGTCGTCGCTGGCCGCACAACGGCGCTGGATGTCGCGTTCCGCGTCCAGTTGCCGGTCGAGCGACAGCGTGGCCGACTCCTCGTAGGCGCGCTTGATCGCCGCGTAGGTGGCGGTCGGGCCGGCCGCGAGCTTCAGCGCCAGCGATCGCGCCTCGTCCATCAGCGCGTCGTCCTCGTGCACCTTCCAGACCATGCCCATGCGCTCGGCGTCCTCGGCCGCAACGGGCTCGCCCAGCATCGACAGGGCCCGGGCCTTGCCTTCTCCGATCAGTCGGGGCAGGAACCACGTGCTGCCCATGTCGGGGATCAGCGCGATGCGCACGAAAGCCAGATCGAATCGCGCCGAGCGGGCGGCCAGCACGATGTCGCCGGCCATCGCCAGCCCCACGCCGCCGCCCGCGGCCACGCCGTTGACCGCCATCACCACGGGTTTGGGCAACCGGCGCAGGGTTCGAATCAGCGGGTTGAACAGCGTGTCCATCGCCGGACCGGGGTCGGGGCGCCGGCCGGGCGTCGCCGACAATGCGCCGTCGCGGTCGGCCGAGATGTCGGCTCCGGCGCAGAAGGCGCGGCCCGCGCCGGTCAGCAGCACGGCCCGTGCGCGTGAATCGACGCGGACCCGCTCGAGCGCGCCCAGGATCTCGCCCACGGTGCCGTGGTTGAGCGCGTTCAGCCGCTGCGGCCGATTCAGTGTGATGACGGCGATGCCGTCGGCGATCTCACAGCGCAGGTTCTGCTCGGCCATCGTCTTGCTCCCGAAAGGCCGAGTGTGGCACAGGCGCGCGGAGGGCTCGGCGGGAGCGGCGCTCGACTCACGAGGCCATTGCCGCGCGGGGCGGTCGGGCCCGGCGCAGCCAGGTCGCGGCCAGGGCGGCCGGCTCGCGCAGCAGGTCCGGCCACGGGGTGCGCGACGAGGTCTGGCACAGCGCCGGCGCGTGGGTCGATCGGGCCGAGTCCTCGTCCAGCGGCCAGTACAGCCACTTGCCTTCGGACCGGCGGTTCCAGCGCTCGAGCAGGGCCAGCAGGTCGTGCGGCCCCCAATCGGCGTTCGACCACGACGGCACGTCGCCGCCGTTGGCGGCGCGCAGCGTGGCACCCGTCAGCGCCGCCACCGTCACCGCGCCCGTCTTCAGATCCATCCGGCAGTACCGCGTGTGCGGCATCGGCGCTTCAGCCGGCGCCCGTGCGGGCCCGCAGTCGGGGCGTCCGTCCATCGTCGCGGTCTCGAGGAAGTCGTCAGCGAGCATCGGTCTGTCCTTTCGGTCTGAGCCCCGCTACGCAAATGCTTCGGCGATCACCAGGGCGTGACGGCATTTGTAGCGGCCCCGACCACGAAAGGATGCGAATTCCGTCATCCGCAGGGCACCGACGTCCGCCGAAGGCGCCGGCGGACGACACCACACGCCCGTCGGCGGGGTAGACTTGTGACATCCCGCACGGAAATCCGGAGGCCCCTGTGATCGTCGGCGTACCGAAGGAGATCAAGACGCGCGAGTACCGCGTGGGGCTGGTGCCCGGAAGCGTACGGGAACTGATCACGCACGGACACCGGGTGGTCGTGGAGTCGAGCGCCGGCGAGGGGATCGGCGCGTCCGACGACGAGTACCGTGCGGCCGGCGCCGAGATCGTGCCCGACGCGGCGACCGTCTTCCAGGCGGCCACGCTGATCGTCAAGGTCAAGGAGCCGCAATCGGTCGAGCGGGCGCGACTGCGCCCGGATCACCTGCTGTTCACTTACCTGCACCTGGCGCCCGATCCCGCGCAGACGAAGGATTTGGTCGGCTCCGGGGCGACCTGCATCGCCTACGAGACGGTGTCGTCGTCCACGGGCGGACTGCCGCTGCTGGCGCCGATGTCCGAGGTGGCCGGACGCATGTCGATCCAGGCGGGCGCCCATTATCTCGAGAAGGCCCACGGCGGGCGCGGCATCCTGCTGGGCGGCGTGCCAGGCGTGGCGCCCGGCAAGGTCGTGGTCCTGGGCGGCGGCGTGGTGGGGTCGCACGCGGCGGCCGTGGCGCTCGGCATGGGTGCCGAGGTCTGGGTGCTGGATCGCAACGTCGACGTGCTGCGGGGGCTGTGG
>CAYGZN010000252.1:0-5032 GCA_964354355.1 uncultured Burkholderiaceae bacterium
CGATCGAGCAGCAGGCGGGCCGCGAGCGGCCGTACCCGGGCGCGCCGCGCACGCTGGACCTCGACCTGCTGCTGTACGACGACCGCACGATCGGCTCGGCGCAGCTCACGGTGCCGCACCCGCGCCTGCACCGCCGCGCGTTCGTGCTGCGCCCGATGGCCGACATCGACCCGGACCGGCCGGTGCCCGGCCACGGCACGGTGCGACAATGCCTGGCCGGCGTGGCCGGACAGCGCTGCTCGCCGCTGCGCTGAACCGGTCTGCCCCTGCGAGCGAGCGACGATGACGACAAGCCTGGCGAACCCCTTCGAGCGCTGGCGCCACATCGTGATCGAGGGCTCGATCGGGGTCGGCAAGACCTCGCTGGCGCGGCGGCTCGCCGAGCGGTTCGGCGCCACGCCGGTCTTCGAGGAGCCGCAGGCCAACCCCTTCCTCGAGCGCTTCTACCGCGACAGCGCGCGCTACGCGCTGCCCACGCAGCTGTTCTTCCTGTTCCAGCGGGTCAACCAGCTGCGCGACCTGGCGCAGCGCGATCTGTTCGACCAGGCCGCGGTCGGCGACTTCCTGCTCGAGAAGGACCCGCTGTTCGCGCGGCTGACGCTGTCGGACGACGAGCTGTCGCTGTACCAGCAGATCTTCGAGAGCCTGCGGCCGCAGGCGCCGACGCCCGACCTGGTGATCTACCTGCAGGCGCAGCCCGAGACGCTGATCGAGCGCGTGCAGCGGCGCGGCCTGCCGATGGAGGCCTCGATCTCGCCCGAGTACCTGCGCGCGCTCAACGAAGGCTACAGCCGATTCTTCCACCACTTCGACGCGGCGCCGGTGCTGATCGTCAACACCGAGCAGCTGAACCCGGTCGAGCGCGACGCCGACTTCGAGCTGCTGCTGGCGCACGTGGCGGCGATGCGCGGCCGCCGCGAATTCTTCAACCTGGCGCGCTGACCGGCTCGGGTGCGCGAAACCCCTGCGGGTTGGCGCTCTGCCAGCGCCAGCCGTCGGCGCACATCTCGTCGATGCCCTTGCCGGCGCGCCAGCCGAGCAGCGCCTCGGCCCGCGCCGGATCGGCATAGCACGACGCGATGTCGCCCGGACGCCGGTCGACGATCGTGTACGGCACCGGCCGCCCGCTGGCCTTCTCGAAGGCCTTGACCATGTCGAGCACCGAGTAGCCGTTGCCGGTTCCCAGGTTCACCGTCCAGGCGCCCGGCACGGCGAACGCGCGGCGCAGCGCGGCGAGGTGGCCCTGAGCCAGGTCGACCACGTGGATGTAGTCGCGCACGCCGGTGCCGTCGGGCGTCTGCCAGTCGCCGCCGAACACGCTGAGCCGCTCGCGGCGGCCCACGGCCACCTGCGCGATGAACGGCAGCAGGTTGTTCGGGATGCCCTGCGGGTCCTCGCCGATGCGCCCGCTCGGGTGTGCGCCGGCGGGATTGAAGTAGCGAAGGTTGCCGATCGCCCAGCGCGGATCGGCGCTGGCCAGGTCCTGCAGGATGAACTCGATCATCCACTTGGTGCGCCCGTACGGGTTGGTCGGCCCGGTGGGCGCATCCTCGCGGATCGGCACCGACTGCGGATCCCCGTAGACGGTGGCCGACGAGCTGAACACCAGGCGTCGCACGCCCGCGGCGTCCAGGCAGCGCAGCAGCGTGACCGTGCCGGCGACGTTGTTGTCGTAGTAGGCCAGCGGCCGCGCGACCGACTCGCCGACCGCCTTGAGCCCCGCGAAGTGGATCGTCGCGTCGAACCGGTGCTCGGCCAGCAGGCGCAGCAGCAGCGCCTCGTCGCGCAGGTCGCCCTCCACAAGCGGCGCGCGCCGCCCGGTGATCTGCTCGACCCGGCGCAGCGCCTCGGGGCTGGCATTGGACAGGTTGTCCAGCACGACCACCTCGAAACCGGCCTGCAACAGCTCGACGACCGTATGTGACCCGATATAGCCCGCTCCACCGGTGACCAGGACCTTGTGCGCCATGAATGCTCCGACAATGGAAACCGTGTTCATTGTCCCACCGCCCGCGAGGCCGGCGCTTACAATTCGTCCGTCTTTCCCGCACGCTCATCGGAACCCGCCATGCTGATCCCCGTCATCCTGTCCGGCGGCTCGGGCACGCGCCTGTGGCCCGTGTCGCGCGAGGCCTTTCCCAAGCCGTTCATGAAGCTCGGCGGGGAGTTCAGCCTGCTGCAGCGAACGCTGATGCGCAGCCTGGCGCTGGCCGACTCGGGACGCGTGGCGATCGTCACGAACCACGCGTACTACTTCCAGACCCGCGACGAGCTGTCCAAGCTGCCTTCGGCGGCGGCGCTGACCTGCACGCAGCTGCTCGAGCCGATGGGCCGCAACACCGCACCGGCGATCGCGGTCGCGGCGCTGTGGGCCGAGCAGGTGCAGCCGGGCGCCACCTTGCTGGTGCTGCCGGCCGATCACCTGATCCCCGACCAGGCGGCGTTCCAGGACTGCGCGCGCAGCGCCGCGGCGATCGCCGCGACCGGAGCGATGGTCCTGTTCGGCATCCACCCGAGCGCACCCGAGACCGGCTTCGGCTACATCGAGACCGGCGAGCCGGTCGGCGAAGCGGGCGCGCTGCGGGTCCGGCGCTTCGTCGAGAAGCCCGACGCGGCGCGCGCGCTGCAGTTCCTGCAGGCCGGCAACTTCGTGTGGAACAGCGGGATGTTCTGCTTTCGCGCCGCGACCATCATCGCCGCGCTCGCCGAGCACGCACCCGACGTGCTCGAGCAGGCGCGCGTGGCGTGGGGCGCCAGCCAGGCCGGCGCCTCGGCGGACAAGGTTGCGCTGGAGGCCGCCGCATTCGGCAGGTGCCGCGACGTGTCGATCGACTACGCGGTGATGGAGAAGGCCGGCAACGTCGTCGTGCTGCCCTCGCGCTTCGCGTGGAGCGACATCGGCTCGTGGAAGGCCGTGTCCGAGCAGTACCCGGCCGACAGCGACGGCAACACGACGATGGGCGAGGCGATGTTCGTGAACGCGCACAACACCCACGTGCAGAGCGAGGACCGGCTGGTCGCCGCCGTCGGCGTGGACAACCTGCTGGTCGTGGACACGCCCGACGCGCTGCTGGTGGCCGGCAAGGACTCCAGCCAGCAGGTCAAGGAGATCGTCGCGCGCCTGAAGCTGCGCGGCCACGATGCCGCGCGGCTGCACCGCACCGTCGCGCGGCCGTGGGGCACCTACTCCGTGCTGCAGGAAGGCCCCCGCTTCAAGATCAAGCGCATCGAGGTCAAGCCCGGCCAGACGCTGTCGCTGCAGATGCACCACCATCGCAGCGAGCACTGGATCGTCGTGTCGGGCACCGCCAAGGTCACGTGCAACGAGCGCACGTTCCTGGTGGCGGCCAACGAATCGACCTACATCCCGATCGGTACGCGCCACCGCCTCGAGAACCCGGGCGTGATGGACCTGGTGATGATCGAGGTGCAGTGCGGCGACTACCTGGGCGAGGACGACATCGTCCGCTTCGAGGACAAGTACGGCCGCGCCCCGGGCTGAGCCGGTTCGCCGCCGCGCCGCGTCGCCGCAGGGCGCACCGCCGGCCCGCGCCCCGCTGTCATCGACCCGTCACATCGGCGTCATAATCTGGCGGGTCCGCGACTGCGAGCACACGCCTTGCCCGCCAAGATCCTCATCGTCGAAGACGAACCCGCGATCCGCGAGCTGGTCGCGCTGAGCCTTCGGCATGCCGGCTTCGAGCCTTCGCTGGCCGCCGACGCGGCCGACGCACGCCGCCAGATCGACGCCGCCCTGCCCGACCTGGTGCTGCTCGACTGGATGCTGCCCGACCAGTCGGGCGTGGATCTCGCACGCCGCCTGCGCAGCGACGCGCGCACGCGCGCGCTGCCGATCATCCTGCTGACGGCGCGCTCGACCGAAGGCGACAAGCTGCACGGGTTCGATGCCGGCGCCGACGACTACGTCACCAAGCCCTTCGCGCCGCGCGAGCTGGTGGCGCGCGTGCGCGCGCTGCTGCGGCGCCGCTCGCCCGAGGCCAGCGACGAGCCCGTCGAAGTGGGCGGGCTGCGACTGGAGCCGGCGACGTTTCGCGTCCTGGCCGAGGGCCGCCCGGTCAGGGTGGGGCCGACCGAGTTCCGGCTGCTGAACTACCTGATGCGCCACGCCGATCGGGTGCTGTCGCGCGGCAAGCTGCTCGACGGCGTGTGGGGCGACCACGTCTTCATCGAGGAGCGCACGGTCGACGTGCACATCCGGCGCCTGCGCCTCGCGCTGCAGGCCTCGGGGCACGATCGGCTGATCGAGACCGTGCGTGGCGGCGGCTACCGTTTCCTGCCAGAATAGCGCGCCGCCCAATGGCGGCTCACCGCCCACCGCCCGCGCCGGCCCCGGCGAATCCGCGACAACCTTGATCCTCCTGCGCACCCTGCTGATCGTCGGCGTGATCCTGGCAATCGCCGCGGTGATCGGCCTGATCCACTCGGCGCTGGCCGCGGTCGTGGTGCTGGCAACCGGGCTGCTCGGCATGGTCGCCTATCACGCCGGTTACCTGGCGCGGCTGCACCACTGGGCGGCGCTGCCGCGCCAGCGCGAGCTGCCGATCGGAATGGGCACCTGGGGCCATGCGCTCGACCGGTTGAACCGCTTCATGCGCCAGGAAGCGGGCGAGCGCGCCGAGACCGCGAGCGAACTCGAGCGCGTGCGAGCCGCCGTCGACCTGCTGCCCGACGGCCTGATCGTGCTCGACCAGTACAACCTCGTGCAGTGGAGCAACCGCGCCGCGCAGGAGCTGCACGGGATCTTCGGCACGCGACGCCCGGTCGACCACTTCATCCGCCAGCCCGAGTTCCTGCGATTCATGGAGCAGCAGGATTTCTCCGAGCCGCTCGTGCTCGAGCTGCCCAACCGGCCCGGGCGCGTGTTCGCGCTGAGGATCGTGCCCACGATCGAGGCGTACCGGCTGCTGGTGACGCGCGATGTCACCGAGGCGACCCGCCTGGAGCAGATGCGCCGCGACTTCGTCGCCAACGTGTCGCACGAGATCCGCACCCCGCTGACGGTGATTGCGGG
>CAYGZN010000253.1:0-5020 GCA_964354355.1 uncultured Burkholderiaceae bacterium
CTGGCGTGGGCGTGGGCGAGCGGGCGCAGCCTGCGGATCGCGCCGGGCGCGCCACGGCGGCAACTGGCGGTCGCGGGCACGCTGAACATCGCCGCGTTCGGCCTGTTCACCGCGTTCGCCCAGATGGCGGCCACGACGTCGCGCGTGACCATCGTCACGTACACGATGCCGATCTGGTCGGTGCTGTTCGCGCGCTGGGTGCTCGGCGAACGCCTCGACGGCCCGCGCCGACTGGCCGTCGCGCTGGCCGCTGCCGGCATCGCGGTGCTGGTGGCGCCGCTGGCGCGCGACGGCGTCCCGCCCGGGTTGTGGTGGGCGCTGGCGGCAGCCGTCAGCTGGGCCGCGGGCACGGTCTACCTGAAGCGCGCGCGCATCGGCGGCGATCCGCTGGCGATCGCCGGCTGGCAGCTGGTGGCCGGGTTCGTCGTGGTCGCGCTCGGTGCGGTCCTGCTGGAGCGTGGCGTGCAGCCGTGGCCGGCGCTGGCCTCGACCTGGGCGGCGCTGGTCTACCACGTGCTGCTCGGCATCGCGCTGCCGTACCTGCTGTGGTTCGGCATCGTGGCGCGCCTGCCCGCCTCGACGGCCGCGCTGGGCACGCTGCTGGTGCCTGCGGTCGCCGTGACCGGGGCGGTCGTGCTGCTCGGCGAGCGCCCGACGCCTGCCGACGCGATCGGTTTCGTGCTGGTCTTCGCCGCCGCGGCGACCGTGCTGATGCGTGGCGCTCCTGCGGTCGCGCAGGCATCGGGCGCGCCCATCCGATCCCTGCGCAACGCTACCGGAGAGCGAATCGATGAGCGCGCAAGACCCCGTTGAACTGCGGGCGCTGGCCCCCGCCGACCACGACCACTGGATGCCGCTGTGGCGCGGCTATCAGGCGTTCTACAGGGTCGACATTCCCGCGGCGACCAGCGCGATCACGTGGCGGCGGCTGCTCGATGTCGCCGAGCCGATGGCGGGCGCGCTCGCCTGGCAGGGCGCGCGTGCGGTCGGTCTGGTGCACTGGATCTACCACCGGTCGTGCTGGACCGTCGGCAACTACTGCTACCTGAACGACCTGTTCGTCGAACCGGGGCTGCGCGGTGCCGGCACGGGCCGCCTGCTGATCGAGCACGTCTATGCGCAGGCCGCCGCGGCCGGCTGCTCGCGGGTCTACTGGCTGACGCACGAGTCGAACACGACCGCGATGCAGCTGTACGACCGCATCGCCGAGCGATCCGGTTTCGTTCAGTACCGGCACACGCCGGGCTGAGCGCGATTCAGGCGGGTCCCGCCGCCGTGCCGGACGGGCGCCGCCGCGCGCACCCCAGGCCCGCGGCGCGCCGACTCAACGGATCGCGGCGAACAGCTGCACCATCTGGCCGAAGACCTTGGGCGTGCCTGCCAGGACCTGCTCGCTGAACAGGTACTCGGAATTGCCCTGCAGGTCGCCGACCAGGCCGCCGGCCTCGGTCACCAGCAGGCTGCCGGCGGCGACGTCCCAGGGCATCAGTCCGATCTCGAAGAACGCGTCGTAGCGGCCCGCGGCGACGTAGGCGAGGTCGAGTGCCGCCGCACCCGGGCGGCGCAGGCCGGCGGCCTTCTCGGACACGACGCGGAACATCTGCAGGTAGCGGTCGAGCGAATCGAGCTTTCGGAACGGAAACCCGGTGCCGATCAGCGACTCGTCGAGCTGAACGCGCTTGGCGACCCGCACGCGCCGGTCGTTCAGGAACGCCCCGCGGCCCCGGGAGGCGGTGAACAGCTCGTCCCGATTGGGGTCGTAGACGACCGCCTGCGTGACCACGCCACGCTGCATCAGCGCGATTGACACGCAGTAGTGGGGCAGCCCGTGGATGAAGTTGGTGGTGCCGTCCAGCGGATCGATGATCCAGATGTGCTCCGCCTCGTGGGCCGCCTGGTCGAGCTTGCCGGGTGTGTGGCCGGATTCCTCGGCGAGGATCGCGTGGTCGGGAAAGGCGCCCCGCAGCGTGCCGATGATCGACTCCTCGGCCGCCCGATCGACCTGCGTGACGAAGTCGTTGCGCTGCTTGCGCGCGATCTGGATCGTGTCGATGTCGACGCTGGCGCGGGTGATGATGCGGCCCGCGGCGCGAGCCGCGCGCACCGCGACGTTCAGCATGGGGTGCATGGTGTGTCGGCGCGAGACCGCGCCCGAGGGGAAACCCGGTATTGTAGAGTAGCCTGCATGACGACCACGCCGCTGCGCTCGCGACCCGATCGGCCAGGCCCCTCCCTGCACGCACACAGCCCGCCCGCGCTGGGGCGTGTGGCCATCGTGCTGGTTCACCCGAGTCATCCGGGCAACGTCGGCTCGGCCGCGCGGGCGATGCGCGTGATGGGGCTGTCCGACCTGAGGCTGGTGGCGCCCGAGGATCCGGGCGTGTGCGCCGATCCGCAGGCGATTGCGCTTTCCAGCGGCGCGCAGGATGTGCTCGAGCGCGCGCGGGTCGTGCGGCGCCTGCCCGACGCACTCGGCGATGTCACGCTGGCGATCGCCGTCAGCGCAGAGTCCCGCGAGTTCGGCCCCGTGCCGCAGGACCCCGAGACCTGCGCGCAGCGCGCGCTCGCCGAACTGGCGGCCGACCCGGCTCACCGCGTGGCGTTCGTGTTCGGCGCCGAGCGCGTGGGACTGTCGATCGAACAGGTGCAGCTGTGCGGGATGCTGGCCAGCATCCCCGGCGAGCAGGCCTATGCGTCGCTGAACCTTGCGCAGGCCGTGCAGATCGTCGCGTACTGCCTGCGGCGAGCCGCGCTGGGGCCGCTCGCTTCGACGGCCCCGCCGCAGCGGATGGCCGATCACGCCGCAGTCGAGGGATTCCTGCAGCACCTGCAGCGTGCGCTGCAGGCGGTCGGCTACCTGGACCCGGCGCACCCCAAGAAGCTGATGCCCCGGCTGCGCCGGTTGTTCACGCGCACGCGGCTCGAGGCCGAGGAGGTCGACCTGCTGCGCGGCGTGTGCACGGTGCTCGAGCAGGCGGCCGAGCGTGCCGCGCACGCCGCGCGCTCGCGCTGACGCCACGCTCGGGCGCGCCCGAGCGCGGCGCCCCGCAGCCTGCGCCCGGGCGGCCCGCCGCGACCGGGGTCGCCGACCGGTCTGCAGGGTCTTGGCAATGCGCCTAGAATGCCGCCTCCGATTCACCCGTTTGCCAGGCGGCCCAGTGATGTTCGAGCGAATCCGGGAAGACATCGCGGCAGTGCGGGAGCGCGATCCCGCCGCGCGTTCCGCGCTCGAGGTGCTGCTGTGTTACCCGGGCGTGCACGCGCTGCTCGTTCACCGGGCGGCAAACCGGCTCTGGCGCGCAGGCTGGACGACTGCCGCGCGCTGGCTGTCGCATCTGGGCCGGTTCGCGACCGGCATCGAGCTTCACCCCGGGGCCACCGTGGGCCGGCGGGTCTTCATCGACCACGGCATGGGCGTGGTGATCGGCGAGACCGCCGAGGTCGGCGACGACTGCACGATCTACCAGGGCGTGACGCTGGGCGGCACGTCGCTGCATCGTGGCAGCAAACGCCATCCGACGCTGGCGCCGGGGGTGGTGGTCGGTGCCGGCGCCAAGGTGCTCGGCGGCTTCACGGTCGGGGCCGGCGCGCGTATCGGATCGAACTCGGTCGTGGTCAAGGAAGTGCCCGCCGGGGCCACCGCCGTTGGCATCCCGGCGCGGATCATCACCGAAGAGATGGACCAGCGCCGCGAGGCGCAGGCCCAGCGGATGGGGTTCTCGGCGTATGCGATCACGCAGGGGGCCGACGATCCGCTATCGATCGCGCTGCATCAGCTGATCGATCACGTGGCCGAGCAGGACCGGCGCATCGAGCAGCTGCTCGCGGCCCTGCGCAAGCTCGGCGCCGACGTGACCGGCGCGATCGAGCCGCTCGACGCCGGCCGTCTGAACCGCATGGTCGACTGACGCCAGGCGTGCAATGAGCGCACCGTCGGGCAAGGGCACGCGCATGGCCGGGCTGATCGCCGCGCGCCCCGCCGCGCGCACCTGCGGATCGACAGCGGCGTTCGCAACCCAGCCGCTCCGGCGCGTGCTGCTGGCGCTGCTGGTGCTGCTGCTGGCACCGATGGCGCTGGGGGGCGCGCCGTCGGGCGCGCTCGCTTTCGACCTGCAGGGCCACCGCGGTGCGCGCGGTCTGGCTCCGGAGAACACGCTCGCGGCCTTCGAGCGTGCGCTGTCGATCGGCGTGACGACGCTGGAGCTGGACGTGGGTGTCACACGCGACGACGTGGTGGTCATCGCACACGACCCGCTGCTCAATCCCGACATCACGCGTGACCGCAGCGGCAACTGGCTGTCGACCAAGGGCCCGGCGATTCGTGCGCTGGACTTCGCCGATCTGCAGACCTACGACGTCGGGCGGATTCGCCCGGACAGCCGCTATGCCGCCAGCCATCCTGATCAGGTGCCGGTCGACGGTGCCCGGATCCCGGCGCTGCGCGAGCTGTTCGAGCGGGTCACGGCATCGGGCAACCGGGCCGTTCGCTTCAACATCGAGACCAAGATCTCGCCGCTGGCGCCGAGCGAGACCCTCGAGCCGGAGCCCTTCGCGCAGCGGCTGGTCGGGGAGATCCGCCGCCACGGCATGGCCGCCCGAACGACCGTGCAGTCGTTCGACTGGCGCACGCTGCAGGTCGTGCAGCGCATCGCCCCCGAGATCGCCACCGTCTACCTCAGCGCCCAGCAGCGCAACTTCGACACCGTGCGGGCCAGCGACCCTGCGGGCTCGCCGTGGACGGCCGGATTCCAGCATTCCGCCCTCGGCTCGCTGCCGGCGATGGTCAAGGCGGCGGGTGGGGCGGTCTGGTCGCCGTATTTCGGCGACATCGACGCCACGCAGGTCAGGGCCGCGCAGGCGCTGGGCCTGCGGGTGATTCCGTGGACCGTCAACGAGCCCGACGCAATGCGACGGGTGATCGGCTGGGGGGTGGACGGCCTCATCACCGACCGGCCCGACCGGCTGCGGCCGATCCTGCAGGAACGCGGGGTCGCGCTGCCGCCACCGACCCGCTAGCGCC
>CAYGZN010000254.1:0-5017 GCA_964354355.1 uncultured Burkholderiaceae bacterium
CACCGGCATCGGCATGAGCATGGCCGCCAACCGCCATCCCGGCATCCGCGCCGCCCTCTGCCACGACGCCTACACCGCGGAGATGGCGCGCCGCCACAACGACGCCAACGTGCTCTGCATGGGTGGCCGGGTGGTCGGCGTCGGGGTCGCGGTGCAGATCGTCGAGGTCTTCCTCGCCACCGGTTTCGAGGGTGGCCGCCACCAGCGCCGGGTCGGCCTCATCGAGCCGCCGCCCGGCCGTCAGGAGGAGAGATGACCGACTCCCTGAAGGAGCAGTTCTTCGACCTTCACCACCGCGCCGTGCTGGCCTCCGATCCCGAGGTGGCGGCCGCGCTCGAGAGCGAGCGCAAGCGCCAGAACGAGGGGCTCGAGCTGATCGCGTCGGAGAACTTCGTCAGCCTGGCGGTGCTCGCCGCCATGGGCTCGGTGATGACCAACAAGTACGCCGAGGGCTACCCCGGCAAGCGCTACTACGGCGGCTGCGAGCACGTCGACGTGGCCGAGACGCTGGCCATCGAGCGCGTCCGGCGGCTGTTCGGCGCGCCGGCGGCCAACGTCCAGCCGCACTCGGGCGCGCAGGCCAACCAGGCCGTGTTCCTCGCGTTCCTCGAGCCGGGCGACACGATCATGGGCATGAGCCTGGCCGAGGGCGGGCACCTGACCCACGGCATGGCGCTGAACCTGTCGGGCAAGTGGTTCAACGTCGTCTCCTACGGGCTCGACGCGAACGAGGCGATCGACTACGACGCGATGGCGCGCAAGGCGCGCGAGACGCGCCCGAAGCTGATCATCGCGGGAGCGTCGGCGTACTCCCTGCGCATCGACTTCGAGCGCTTCGCACAGGTGGCGAAAGAGGTCGGCGCGATCTTCATGGTCGACATGGCCCACTACGCCGGCCTGGTGGCGGCCGGCCTGTACCCCAACCCCGTGCCGCACGCCGACGTGGTCACGTCGACCACGCACAAGAGCCTGCGCGGGCCGCGCGGGGGCATCATCCTGATGAAGGCCGAGCACGAGAAGGCGATCAACTCGGCCGTGTTCCCGGGCCTGCAGGGCGGCCCGCTGATGCACGTGATCGCGGCCAAGGCCGTCGCGTTCCAGGAGGCGCTGCAGCCGTCGTTCAAGGCCTACCAGCAGCAGGTGGTGGCCAACGCCCGCGTGCTGGCCGAGACGCTGATCGCGCGCGGACTGCGCATCGTGTCCGGGCGTACCGAGAGCCACGTGATGCTGGTCGACCTGCGCGCCAAGCGCATCACCGGCAAGGAGGCCGAGGCGGTGCTGGGCCAGGCCCACATCACGGTCAACAAGAACGCGATCCCGAACGATCCCGAGAAGCCGATGGTCACGAGCGGCGTGCGGCTGGGCTCGCCGGCCATGACGACCCGCGGCTTCGGCGAGGCCGAGGCCGCGCGCGTCGGCCACCTGATTGCCGACGTGCTCGACGCGCCGCGCGACGCGGCCCACCTCGAGCGCGTCCGGGCGCAGGTCGGCGAGCTGACCGCGCGCTTCCCGGTCTATCGCTGAGGCATGCGCTGCCCGTTCTGCGACCACCCCGACACGCAGGTCATCGAGACCCGCGACGCGAACGATGGCGACGCGTTGCGCAGGCGGCGGCGCTGCCCGAACTGCGACAAGCGGTTCACGACCTACGAGCGCGTCGAGCTGTCGCTGCCGGCGGTGGTCAAGAAGAACGGCAGCCGCGTCGAGTTCGACCGCCGCAAGCTGCGGGCGTCGCTGGCGCTGGCGCTGCGCAAGCGGCCGGTCAGCTCCGAGGCGGTCGACGCGGCGATCGGGCGCATCGAGGAGAAGCTGCTGTCGCTCGGCGCGCGCGAGGTGGCCAGCGAGAAGGTCGGCGAGCTGGTGATGCGCGAGCTCAAGAAGCTGGACAAGATCGGATACGTGCGCTTCGCATCGGTCTACCGCAACTTCGAGGACGTCGACGAGTTCGCGGACGCGATCCAGGAGGTCCAGCCGCGGCGACGGCGCTGAGCCCGCTGCGGGCGAACCGGAGACGCCGGCGCACGAGACCTGCGCGCCCCTTCGGCGGCGCGTCGCGTCCCGGTTAGAATCGCCCGATGTTCACCTCCGCCGACCACGGTTTCATGACCCGCGCGCTGGAGCTCGCCGCGCAGGGTCTGACCACCACCACGCCCAACCCGCGGGTGGGCTGCGTGATCGTCAGGGACGGGCAGGCGGTCGGCGAGGGTTGGCACCGCCGCGCCGGCGAGCCGCATGCCGAGCTCGTTGCGCTGGGCGAGGCGGGCGGGCGCGCGCGCGGCGCGACCGTCTACCTGACGCTCGAGCCGTGCAGCCACTTCGGGCGCACGCCGCCGTGCGTGGACGCGCTGATCGAGGCGCGGGTCGGGCGCGTGATCACCGCGATGGAGGACCCGAACCCGAAGGTCAACGGCCAGGGCCTGTCGCGGCTGCGCGAGGCCGGCATCGACGTGCGCTGCGGGCTGCTGCAGCACGAGGCCACCGAGCTGAACATCGGCTTCGTGTCGCGGATGATGCGCGGGCGGCCGTGGGTGCGGATGAAGCTGGCCGCATCGCTCGACGGCCTGACCGCGCTGCCCGACGGGCGCAGCCAGTGGATCACCGGCGAGCCGGCCCGGCGCGACGGGCATGCGTGGCGCGCACGGGCGTGCGCGGTGCTCACCGGCATCGGCACCGTTCGCGACGACGATCCGCGCCTGGACGTCCGGTTCGTCGAGACCACCCGCCAGCCGCTGAAGGTGCTGGTGGACTCGCGCCTGGGCGTCGACCTGGACGCGCGACTGCTCAAGGGCGCGCCGGTGCTGGTCGCCTGCGCGGTCGACAACCCCGACAAGGAGCGCGAGCTGCGCGACCGCGGCTGCGAACTGCTCAAGCTGCCGGACGCAAACGGCAAGGTCGACCTGGCGGCGTTGATGGCCGAGCTCGGCAACCGCGGCCTGAACGAGGTGCACGTCGAGGCCGGCTACAAGCTCAACGGCTCGCTGGTGAGGGCCGGCGTGGTCGACGAACTGCTGCTCTACATGGCGCCGGCGCTGCTGGGGCAGGGGCTGGGCATGTTCGAGTTGCCGGCGCCGCCCGACCTGGAGCAGCGCCGCGCGCTGCGATTCACCGAAGTCGATCGCGTGGGCACCGACCTGCGTGTGCTGGCCAGGCTGTAGGCGGACATGTTCACCGGCATCGTCGCAGCGCTCGGGCGGATCGAATCGGTCACGCCGCTGGGCGCGGACGACAGCGCGGGCGTGCGCCTGCGCATCCACGCCGGCGCGCTGGACCTGGCCGACGTCGCGGTCGGCGACTCGATTGCGATCCAGGGGGCCTGCATGACCGCGATCGCAGTCGAGCGCGGGCGCTTCGACGTCGAGGTCTCGCGCGAGAGCCTGCGGCGTACGGTCGGGCTCGACGCTGCGGGCGAGGTCAACCTGGAGAAGGCGCTGCGCCTGTCCGACCGGCTGGGCGGGCACCTGGTCAGCGGCCACGTCGACGGCCTGGGCGAGGTCGTGCACTTCGCGCCGGTGGGCGAGTCGTGGCGGCTCGACATCCGCGTGCCGGCCGAACTGTCCAGGTACTTCGCCTACAAGGGCTCGGTGGCCGTCGACGGCGTCAGCCTGACCGTCAACCGCGTCGAGGACCTGGCCACGGGCACCGAGATCAGCATCAACCTGATTCCGCACACGCTGCAGGCCACGACGCTGCGTCGACTCGCGCCGGGCGCCCGGGTGAACCTGGAGATCGACCTGATCGCGCGTTACCTGGAGCGGATGGGTCAGGGTGTGTCGGCGTCGCTCAGGTAGCGACTGTTGGACCGGCGAGTCACTGCGGGAAGACGAAAGATCCCGATCAGCTGTCGGTCAGCGTCAATCGACGGCGGTCATTGGGCCGCAGGCGCGCACACGCTTCGCCGCGGTCGACCCTCCACCCAATCATCGCCCGGTACGGGCACGCGCCGTGAGCCCTCAGACGGGCGTCACGCAGGCGCGCCGCGCGTTCAGCCGCACTTCGAGGGAGTGCCCGTCGCGCCGCACCTGCAGCCGGCGCTCATAGCCCAGGGTCTCGCTGGCGGTGAGGAACGCCTCGCGCGCACGGGCGCCGGCCTGCACCGCCACACCGTCGACCGCCTCGATCACGTCGCCGGGGCGCAGCCCCGCCTCGTGCGCGGGCGACCCTGGGTGCACCGCCACCACCTGCAGCGACTCGTCCAGGCCAAGCCGCGTCGCGGCCCGCAGCCGGTCGACTGGAGCGACGTCGTGCAGCGTGGCCACTTCGGCACCCACCAGCAGCGTGGTGCGGGCTGCGCAGTCGGGCGCGCTCGACATGGGTGCGCGAGCGGCCACGGCGGCCGGGTCGGTCGCCGGCGTGGCGCAGCCGGTGGCCAGCAGCGCGGCGCCGAGCAGCGCCAGCGGGCGGATCCGTCGCAGGAGGGTCATCGGTAGCCTTCGCTCAGTGCGGGTCGCGCGAAGGCGCGACCGATGCCGGCGAGGATTCCATGCGGATGACCACCCGTCTGTGCGACAGTCGGCAGCCGATGGGGACGAGCGGCGAGCGCGGCGTGACGGATGTCACGAGGCGGGCCTGCCTGGCGGAGACGGGCGGATCAACCGGCAGCGTACGAGAGCCGTCACCGATCGCGCTGATGCCGGTGAACAGGGTCGCACGCGACGCGCACTCCAGCCCCTTGTGCGCCAGCACCATCGCGCTGCGCCAGCAGTGGGGGCTGAAACGCCTGCCGTCGGCCGCGGCCAGGTCGAACAGCACCCGCCTCGCCGCGGACCTCCGGCCGACAGCCCGGCGTGGCTCGATTGGCCGGTGATTAAAATGGCGACCGGCAACCAGGCACAATGCCCGCGATGCAAACGTTTGCCCGAAGCGTCCTAGGCTTGCTTCTGGCCGGACTGACCGCCACGGCGGCGCTGAAACTGGCGACGCTGGGCTTGGCACGGCTGGACTGCTGGTGGCTGGCACCGTTGATCGTCGCCATGGCCTGGCCGCTGTGGGCCTACCGCCGCGAGCAAGTGATGTTCGT
>CAYGZN010000255.1:0-4994 GCA_964354355.1 uncultured Burkholderiaceae bacterium
GCGCCGGCGTGCTGATCACCGAGGGCGTGCGCGGCGAGGGCGGCATCCTGCTCAACAAGGACGGCGAGCGTTTCATGGAGCGCTACGCGCCGACCCTCAAGGACCTGGCGCCGCGCGACTTCGTGTCGCGTTCGATGGACCAGGAGATCAAGGAGGGGCGCGGCTGCGGGCCGGACGGCGACTACGTGCTGCTCAAGCTCGACCACCTGGGCGCCGAGAAGATCATCAAGAAGCTGCCGTCGATCCGCGAGATCGCGATCAAGTTCGCCAACGTCGACCCGATCAAGGACCCGATCCCGGTCGTGCCGACGATCCACTACCAGATGGGTGGGATCCCGACCAACTACCACGGCCAGGTCGTCGCCCCGCGCGGCGGCGATCCCAACGCGGTCGTGGGCGGGCTGTACGCGATCGGCGAATGCGCCTGCGTGTCGGTGCACGGTGCCAACCGCCTCGGGACCAACTCGCTGCTCGACCTGCTCGTGTTCGGCCGGGCGGCGGGCAATCACATCGTCGAGTCCCGGCTGAAGGACGGCTCGCACCGCAACCTGCCGACCGACGCGGCCGACGCGACCCTGGCGCGGCTGGCGCGGCTGGACGGCTCGACCGCGGGCGAGAACACGCAGGAGGTCGCCAACGACATCCGCCGGGCGATGCAGGCGCACTGCGGCGTGTTCCGCACGTCGGAACTGCTGTCGGAGGGGGTCACCCAGATCATGGAACTTGCCCAGCGGGCACAGCGGGTGCACCTGGGCGACAAGTCCAAGGTCTTCAACACCGCCCGCGTCGAGGCGCTTGAGCTGGACAACCTGGTCGAGACGGCCAAGGCCACGATCGTGTCGGCCGAGGCGCGCAAGGAGAGTCGCGGCGCGCACGCGCACCGCGACTTCCCGAACCGCGACGACGCCAAATGGATCCGGCACTCGCTGTACTACTCGCAAGGCAACCGGCTGGACTACAAGCCGGTGAACATGAAGCCGCTGACCGTCGAGACCTTCGAGCCCAAGGCGCGCACGTTCTGAGGCCGCTGCACCCGTCCCCGCGCAAAGGCGAACCCCCCATGTCGACACCCCGCAGAGTCCGCTTCTCGATCTACCGCTACGATCCCGACAAGGACGCCAAGCCCTACATGCAGGACCTCGAGGTCGAGCTCGCGCCGACCGACAAGATGCTGCTCGATGCGTTGATGCGCATCAAGCAGACGGTCGACGACTCGGTCGCCTACCGCCGCTCCTGCCGCGAGGGGGTCTGCGGGTCGGACGCGATGAACATCAACGGCAAGAACGGGCTGGCCTGCATCACGAACCTGCGCGACCTGAAGGAGCCGATCGTCCTGAAGCCGCTGCCGGGGCTGCCGGTCATCCGCGACCTGATCGTGGACATGACCCAATTCTTCAAGCAGTACGACTCGATCAAGCCCTACCTGATCAACGACACGCCGCCGCCCGAGAAGGAGCGGCTGCAGTCGCCGGAGGACCGCAACGAGCTCGACGGCCTGTACGAGTGCATCCTGTGCGCGTGCTGCTCGACCTCGTGCCCGTCGTTCTGGTGGAACCCGGACAAGTTCGTCGGACCCGCCGGGCTGCTGCAGGCCTACCGGTTCATCGCCGACAGCCGCGACCAGGCCACCAGCGCGCGACTCGACGACCTGGAGGATCCGTACCGGCTGTTTCGCTGCCACACGATCATGAACTGCGTCGATGTGTGCCCCAAGGGCCTGAACCCGACGCACGCGATCGGAAAGATCAAGGACCTGCTGGTGCGCCGCGCGGTCTGACATCCGGACCCGCCCGCTCAACCGACTGCGCAGCCGCACCGCCGTGACGCCAACCCCGCATCAGGACGACCCGGCGCGCCGCCGGCGGCTGCGCTGGCGGGCGCGTCGCGGGTTGCTCGAGAACGACCTCGTGTTGACCCGATTCCTCGACCGGAACGAGGCGCGGCTCACGGACGCCGACGTCACGGGGCTGGACCGGCTGCTCGAGCTGCCCGACAATGAGCTGCTCGACCTGATCCTGGCGCGCACGCAACTCGACGCCTCCCAGCCGGATGCCGACACCCATCGGGTCCTCGGGTGGCTGCGCGAGGCGTGAGCGGATGGAGCAGGCGGCCGCCGACCGAGACCGACTGACCGACGCTTCCCCGTCCGACCCTCTCCCCAACCTCCGCCACACCGAACAGGGCGCCCGATGAACTCAACGAAGAAAGCCACGCTGTCGTTCTCCGACGGTTCGCCGTCGGTCGAGTTTCCGATCTACGAAGGCACCGTTGGGCCCGACGTGATCGACATCCGCAAACTGTACGGGCAGACCGGCAAGTTCACGTTCGACCCGGGTTTCATGTCGACCGCAGCCTGCGACTCGCGGATCACGTATATCGACGGCGACAAGGGCGAGCTGCAGTACCGGGGCTACCCGATCGAGCAGCTCGCGCAGAACTGCGACTACCTCGAGACCTGCTACCTGCTGCTCAACGGCGAGCTGCCCACGCGACCCGAGAAGCTCGACTTCGAGTACCGCGTGATCCACCACTCGATGGTGCACGAGCAGATGACGCGGTTCTTCCAGGGGTTTCGCCGCGACGCCCACCCGATGGCGATCCTGGTCGGCTGCGTGGGCGCGCTGTCGGCCTTCTATCACGACTCGCTCGACATCAACAACCCCGAGCACCGGTTCGTCTCGGCGATCCGCCTGATCGCCAAGATGCCGACGCTGGTCGCGATGGCCTACAAGTACTCGACGGGCCAGCCGTTCATGTACCCGCGCAACGAGCTGAGCTACACCGCCAACTTCATGCGGATGATGTTCGGCACGCCCTGCGAGGAGTACAAGGTCAACGACGTGCTGGTCCGTGCGCTCGACCGCATCCTGATCCTGCACGCGGACCACGAGCAGAACGCGTCGACCTCGACCGTGAGGCTGGCCGGTTCGTCGGGGGCGAACCCGTTCGCCTGCATCGCCGCGGGCATCGCGACGCTGTGGGGACCGGCGCACGGCGGCGCCAACGAGGCCTGCCTGCTGATGCTCAACGACATCCAGAAGCAGGGCGGGGTGGCCAAGGTCGGCGAGTTCGTCGACAAGGTCAAGGACAAGAACTCGGGCGTGAAGCTGATGGGCTTCGGCCACCGGGTCTACAAGAACTACGACCCGCGCGCCAAGCTGATGCGCGAGACCTGCTACGAGGTGCTCGGCGAGCTCGGGCTGCAGAACGATCCGCTGTTCGCACTGTCGATGAAGCTCGAGCAGATCGCCCTCGAGGACGACTACTTCGTGTCGCGCAAGCTGTACCCGAACGTGGACTTCTACTCGGGCATCGTTCAGAAGGCGCTGGGCATCCCGACCGACATGTTCACCTGCGTCTTCGCGCTGGCGCGCACCGTCGGCTGGATCGCGCAGTGGAACGAGATGATCTCCGACCCCGACCAGAAGATCGGCCGTCCGCGGCAGCTCTTCGTCGGGTCGACGCGGCGCGACGTCCTTCCGATCGACCAGCGCTGATCGGCGGGAGTTGATTCACGGGTGCGCATTCGCGGGCGCTGACTCGCGCGCGTGAGGAAAAGGGCGGCCCGGACCGCCCTTTTCCTCTCCTGCGGCCGGGGCGGCGCCGTGTGTGCGTCGGCCGCGGCGCGTGGGTGTGCATCGGATCGTGCCCCTGCGTGGCCGCCCGGCGACGGGCGGACGGCCGCGCGCGCCCGATGTCAGTTTGGCGACAGGTGTCGCGTGCTACCATCGGCGCCCATTGCGTCGGCGCACACGGAGCCAGGTCCGTGGCCCGACGGCCAATCGGCACGCCGGCCGGAGCCGGCAGGCCGAGGGGGCCCCGGCGGGTCGAACCGCCCGCCCCACATCTTTGACGAGAAACTCGTTTCGAAAGGTGATGCGCGATGATGAAGGCTTTCCAGTCCAGCTCCTACCTGTTCGGCGGCAACGCTCCGTACGTCGAGGAGCTCTACGAGAGCTACCTGAACAACCCCGGTTCAGTCCCCGAACAGTGGCGCGCCTACTTCGACACCATGCAGATGGTGCCGGCCGCCGACGGCAACCCGCAGACGCGCGACGTCGCGCACGCCCCGATCGTCCAGTCGTTCGCCGAGCGGGCCAAGGAGGGCACGCTGCAGCCCCGCGTGATGGGCGGCGACGCGACCGCGGCACGCAAGCAGGTCTATGTCCAGCAGCTCGTGGCGGCCTACCGGTTCCTCGGGTCGCGCTACGCCGACCTCGATCCGCTCAAGCGCCAGGAGCGCCCGCAGATCCCCGAGCTCGAGCCGGCGTTCTACGACTTCACCGAGGGTGACCACGCCAACATCTACTCGGCCGCCAACACGTTCTTCGGATTCGAGAGCGCGCCGCTGCGCGAGATCGTGCGGGCCCTGCGGGAAACCTACTGCGGCACGGTCGGCGCCGAGTTCATGTACATCAACGACCCCGCGCAGAAGCGCTGGATCCAGGAGCGTCTCGAGAGCAGTCGCGCCAGGCCGAAGTACTCGGCCGAGAAGAAGCGCCGCATCCTGGACAAGCTGACCGCCGCCGAGGGTCTCGAGCGCTTCCTGCACACCCGCTACGTGGGCCAGAAGCGCTTCTCGCTCGAGGGGGGCGAGAGCTTCATCGCGTCGATGGACGAGATCATCCAGCACGGCGGGCGCCAGGGCATCCAGGAGTTCGTCATCGGCATGGCGCACCGCGGGCGCCTGAACGTGCTGGTGAATACGCTGGGCAAGATGCCCAAGGACCTGTTCGCCGAGTTCGAGGGGCAGCACGCTGACGACCTGCCCTCGGGCGACGTCAAGTACCACCAGGGCTTCTCCAGCGACGTGCCGACCCCGGGCGGGCCGGTGCACCTGTCGCTGGCCTTCAATCCTTCGCACCTGGAGATCGTCAATCCGGTGGTCGAGGGTTCGGCCCGGGCGCGGCAGGACCGCCGCGGCGACGAGGACGGCTCCGAGGTGCTGTCGGTGATCGTGCACGGCGACGCGGCGTTCGCCGGGCAGGGCGTCG
>CAYGZN010000256.1:0-4986 GCA_964354355.1 uncultured Burkholderiaceae bacterium
ATCCTGAGCGCGCCGTGCAGGCCGACCAGCGCCTCGTGGCCCGCCATCGCCGCAAAGCGGTTGTCGGCCACGACGAAGGGTTCGGCGAGGCGCGCGGCGAGCGCCGCGGCGACGCGTGCGCCGAACTCCGGGTGCGTGTTCAGGCCGGTGCCCACCGCGGTGCCGCCGATCGCGAGCGCGTGCACGGCCGGCAGCGACCGGCGCAACGCGGCCTCGGCGATGGCCAGCTGCGCGTCGTAGCCGCCGAACTCCTGGCCGAAGGTGACCGGGGTCGCGTCCTGCAGGTGCGTGCGACCGACCTTGATCGCGTCGCGCCAGGCGCCGGCCCTGGCCTGCAACGCCTCGCGCAGGCGCCCGAGCGACGCGAACAGCGGGCGTGTCTGCAGCACTGCGGCGACGTGCATGGCGGTCGGAAAGACGTCGTTCGACGACTGCCCGAGATTGACGTCGTCGTTCGGGTGCACGCGGCGGTCGTGCCCGAGCCCGCCGCCCAGCGCGAGCGACGCGAGACTCGCGATCACCTCGTTCGCGTTCATGTTGCTCTGCGTGCCCGAGCCGGTCTGCCACACCGACAGCGGAAACGCGGCGTCGAACTCGCCCGTCGCCACGCGCGCGGCCGCCGTGGCGATGGCCTCGGCCCGCGCCGGTTCGAGCAGACCGAGCTCCCGGTTCACCTCGGCCGCGGCGCGCTTGATCTGCGCGAGGGCGTGCACGATCTCGAGCGGCATGCGCTGCGAGCCGATCGCGAAGAAGCGCCGGCTGCGCTCGGTCTGCGCGCCCCACAACGCGCCGGCCGGCACTTCGATCGGCCCGAAGCTGTCCGTTTCGGTGCGGGTCGAATGCGGCGCGCGGGTGTCAGGCGGGTCCGACATGCTGTGGATCTTACCGCTTCGCGCGGCGCGCCGCGCTGCGCGAAGCGCGCCGTTCGCGCCGGGTCAGAGCCGGACCACCTCGCGCCTCATGGACCACAGAACCGCCAGCACGTCGTTGCGGGTCGACTCGTCGATGCCGTTCGTCTGCAGCGCGACCATCGCGTCGTCGATGACGGCCATGAACTCCTGCTCGCTGATGTTCATGCCGCGGTGCGTGGTCAGCATGTCCTGGCCGCTGTAGGTCTCCGGTCCACCGGTGCCGGCGCAGAAGAACTCGACGGCGCGGCGCTCGACGCGCGCGAGGTCCTCGCTGTTCGCGAAGCGGGTCTTCACCACCGGGTTGGCCAGGTGGTTCTTCATCAGGTCCGCCGTGATGCGGGCGATGCCTTCGCGGCGCCCCAGGCGTTCGTACAGGGATGTGGGGGTCTGGCTCATGTCGTCGTTCTCCTAGGGGTGTCGGCGGGTCCACGATTGGAACCACCGCGATCCAGCGCAAGCTGGTTTGGTTGCGCCCGGCCCGGCACCGAGCAGGCTCACCGCGAGCGCCGTCGGCTGCGGCAGATCGCGGCCGCGGAGCCGGGACGCGAGCACCGGGCACAGGCTGGCGGTCACCGCGGGGTGGGCTGCAGCCCAGCGGTCCATGACGCATACTCGATGGTGCCGGGATCGGGCATCCAGGACGCGTACTCGATCGTGCCGGCATCGCGGGCGGCGGCATCGTCGGCGACCGCATGCTCGATGCGGTGCATCGCGTCGAGCGTGGGCGGTTGCGGCAGGATCAGGATGACGGACCCGGTGCCAGGCACGGGGACGGTGAGCGGGAGAAGTGTCATGGGCGCTCCGATCGGTGGGGGTGTCGGTCAGGGCCGGACGGTCCTGGCAGGCAGGAGCGTGCCCGGCCGGCGTTCCTGGATCGTTCCTGGGGCGCAGGGGGCTTGCTGGCGCCGGACGTCGGCCCGACACTGACGCACATGGAACGCGACGCGAGCCCCGAGTCCACCGGTGCGCCGAGCCGCCTCGAGGTCTTCCTGCTCGGGCGCTTCGCGGTGGCGATCGACGGCGTCGACGTGACGGCCGGGCAGTGGCCCAGCCTGCGCGCCACGCACCTGGTGCAGCTGCTCAGCCTGCAGCCGCGCCACCGAATGACACGCGACGAGCTGATCGACGCCCTCTGGCCGCAGCTCGGGCCCGACGCCGGCGCCGCCAACCTGCGCAAGGCGGCCCATCACGCACGCCATGCCCTCGGTCGCCACGACGGCATCGTGCTGCGGGCCGGTGAAGTGCTGCTGTGGCCGGACCGGCCCCTGGTGACGGATGCGCACCGCTTCGAGCGCCTGGCCGATGCGGCGCTGGCCGGAGGCGATTGCGCCGCCTGTGCCGAGGCCGCCGGCGCCTATGGCGGTGACCTGCTGCCCGGCGCGCGTTTCGAGGGCTGGGCCGAAGCGACACGTGAGCGTCTGCGTGAGCGCCACCTGCAGTTGCTGCGCGCCAGCGCCCAGTGGGAGCGACTGGCGCAACTGGAGCCGCAAGACGAACCGGCTCATCGCGCGCTGATGCAGCGTGAACTCGACGCCGGCAACCGGGCCGCCGCGCTGCGCTGGTATGCGCACCTGCGTGAGGCCTTGCAGCACACGCTGGGTGTCGCGCCCGATGCGCAGACCGAAGCGCTGTACGAACGCTGCGTCGCGGGCCTTCAGGCGGCAGGGCCCGCGTTCGTCGGGCGGGCCCTGGCGCGCGCCCAGGTCGGCGCCTGGCTGGGCATGCCGTCCACGCAGCGGCCGGGCGGCATCGTGCTGCGCGGCCCGGCCGGCATCGGCAAGAGCGCGCTGTGCCGCGAGGTCGCCACCCAGGCCCGGGCGAGTGGCTGGACCGTGTGGCGGATCGATGCTTCACAGGCCGGGCGCACCTACGCGGTGATCGCCTCCGTTTGCGAACGCCTGATCCTGGAGGACCGCAGCCTGCTGGATCGGATCGGCGCGCAGGCCCGAGCCGTGCTGGCCCTGGTCAGCCCGCAGGCAGCGCCCTCGACCGCGTTGCCCGGCCCCCTGGGACGCCACCAGGTGGTCGGCGCCGTGCGCCGACTGCTGATGGCGGCCTCGCCCGACACCGACATCCTGCTGCAGATCGACGACGCGCACCTCGCCGATGACGCCGACGTCGATGTGCTCGTGCAGCTCGCGACGGCCGGGGCGCCGCTGTGCGTGCTGCTGGCCACGCGGACCCCGGCGGCGGGTACCGCGCTGGCGCGCGGCCTGGCGCGGTTGCAGCGATCGGGTGTCGTGCAGCTCGTCGAGCTGGAGCCCCTGGCGCAGGAAGAGTGCCGTCGCCTGGTGTCGCGCGCGGCGCCCGAGGCGTTGCCCGACGACCTCGTGACGAGCATTGCCCGCGCGGCCGACGGCAACCCCTTCGCGGCCATCGAGCTCGCGCGCTGTGCCGCTGCAGGCGCCGACACGCGGCTGCCGGGCAGCGCGTCCGAAGCCATCACGGCACGCCTGTGCGACGTGTCCGACACCGCGCTGGCGCTGCTCCAGTGGCTGGCGCTGAGCGGCGACGAGTTCGACGTGGGCACGATCGAGGCCCTGTGTGCGCAGGCCCAGGTCCCCACCCTCGAAACGCTGGACGTGGCGCTCGCAGCCGGCGCGCTGGTGCCTTCGGGCATCCGCTATCGCTTCAGGCACGAGCTGGTCAGGCAGGCGCTGATCGAGCAGGTGCCGCCGCACCGGCGTCTGAAGATGCACCGGCAGATCGCCACGCGGCTGGCGGAACTGGACGCGGCCCCGGCCAGCGTCGCCCGGCAGTGGTTGGCAGCGGGGCACCTGCGCGACGCGCTGCCCTGGCTGCTGGCTGCGGCGAGCGAGGCCGTCCGCCTGGCCGCATTCAGCGACGCGTTGCGGCACCTGGAGCCGGTGTTGCAGGTCCAGCCCGCGCACGCGCAAGCCCTTCGACTGCGCGCCGAATCGCTGGACGCGATGGGCGACCCGGCAGCATTGGCCGCGTATCGGGCGGCCGCCGACGCGGCCGGCGAACCGGGCTGTCACGACCTGCGCGCCAAGGCCGCACTGGCGCAGGTCAAGCTGGGGGATCCGAAGGGCGCCTTGCTGGCGCTCGAGGGCCTTCGGCCGACCTCGGTCGAAGGCCGTCTGTGCGAGGCCCTGGCCTACAGCGGCGCGGCCGCGCTCGGCGTCGGCGACCCCGCGGTCGGCACTGCCAAGTCGGCGGTGGCGCGCCGCCTGGCGCTGGAGTCCGGCGACACCACGTCGCTGGTGATCGCATCCTGGGCGCAGGCCGCCGCGGCCCATGCGCGGGGTGACCTGCACCGCAGCGTCTGGGCGGACCTGCACGAGACCAGCCACGTGCCGCATCTGGCCCTGCGGGTGTTCGACGGCCACCTGTGCATCACCCAGCGCTTTCTCTACGGCGCGCGGCCGTACGGTGAAGTCATCGCCTTTGCCGAGGCGTTGTCCGGCGAGGCGCAGCGACTGGGCGCCGCGCGCGGCCACGCGTTCGGCACCACGCTGCGCGGCGAGGCCGAGTGGCTGGCCGGGAACCTGCCCGCCGCCCGCGAGCACCTGCGCGAGGGCGCCCGGCTGCATCGCGCCATCGGCGGGCCCGTGGGCGAGGCGCTGTCGCTGCAGCGGCTGGCCGAGGTGGCCTTGCACGAAGGTCGGCGCGACGAGGCGCACGCCCTCGTCGACGAAGCGCTGGACGTCGCGCGCCAGACCGACATCGGCTTCCACCTGCTGGACCGCATCTACGGCACCCGCATCAATCTCCACGCCGACGATCCTGCCGCCGCGCTGCACGTGATGGAGGACGCCAGTGCCTCGGTGCGCGGACCGCTGGAAACCTGCCCCGGCTGCCGCATCACGTTCGCGGTGCCGGCGGCGATTGCCGCGGCGCGTGCCGGCGAGCTCGACCTGGCCGACCAGCACGAGGCGCAGTGCGCCTACCTCGCCAACGTCGTGATGCGCCTGCCGGCGTGGTACGCCGCGCACGACGAGGTCCGCGGCCACATCGCTGCGGCGCGCAGCAGGAGCGGCGACGACGCGGTCGCGCGCTTCGCCGCCGCCGCGGCGCGCTTTCGCGAAGCGGGCCACCCGATCGACGCCGAGCG
>CAYGZN010000257.1:0-4948 GCA_964354355.1 uncultured Burkholderiaceae bacterium
GGTCTGGCGCGCCATCTCGGCCGCGATGCCCTCGCTGGCGATCGGCTCGAATCCGCCCGTGTCGATCACGATGAAGCGCCGGTCGTCGACGCGCCCCTGCCCGTAGTGGCGGTCGCGGGTCAGGCCGGGGATGTCCGCGACGATCGCGGCACGGCTGCGCGTCAGCCGATTGAACAACGTCGACTTTCCGACGTTGGGGCGCCCCACGAGCGCGACGACCGGCGTGCGCCGCAGCGGCGCTTCCGCCCCCGGGTCGCTCATGGCCCGGCGTTCATTCGGGCCGGAACGCAAACAGGTCGCCCGCCGACGTCTGCACCACGACGAGCCCGCCGGCGAACACCGGCGCCGCGACGATCGCCTTGCTGCCGACCTTGTTGACGGCGGCCAGTTCGCCGTCGCTGCGGGTCAGCCAGAGCACGTTGCCCTCGCGGTCGCCGGTCACGGCCACGCGGTTCGTGATCATCGGCGCGCTCAGGCTGCGCCGGGCCAGCTTGGGCTGCTCCCACTGGAGCGCGCCCCCGCGCGAGAACGCCTGCACCTTGTCGCCGGCATCGATTGCGATCAGCCCGCGCGGGTCGACGTCGACGCCGCTCGTCGACGAGAAGTCCTTGACCCAGTTGGGGTTGCCCGAGGGCGCGTCGACGCACCCGAGGCGGCCCTGGTACGTGACCGCGCAGATCTCGCGGCCGATGACCTTCGGCAGGCCGACGACATCGGAGATGCGCTCGAGCTCGGTCGTGCCGCGCGGCAGCGCCAGCGGCACGTCCCATCGCGGCGCCCCGTTGGTCAGGCTCAACGCCACCAGGCGGCCGGCGGGCAGGCCGACGTACGCGGTGTCAGCGGCGATCGTGATGCCGCTGGCCTGGTGAAGCACCAGCGACGGGTTCTGGCGCTGGAACGTCCAGCGGCGTTTGCCCGAATCGGCTTCGAAGGCAATGACCCGGTTGTCGCTCGCTCGAACGATGACCGTGCCCTGCCCGACGGCCGGCGGCGTGACGATCTCGGCGCCGACCGAAGCCGTCCACTTGACCTTGCCCTGCCCGTCCAGCGACACCAGCGTGCCGTCGAGCGCGGCCACGGCCGACGTCTCGCCATCGGTGCCGATGCCGGTGGCCAGCGGCTTGCCCACGTCGACCTGCCAGACGCGCGCGCCGGTCCCCGCGTCGAGTCGGGTCACGGTGCCGTTCTGTGCGGCTGCCCACACGCTCGAGCCGGCGAACGCGGGCCTGAAACCGACGCCCGAGGGCGCGCCGAGCGATGCCGTCCAGACCGACACCGGCGAGACCGCGCCGCTGGGCGTCGGCAGCGGATCGGGCGCGGGCCGCGACGGCCCGAACCAGCTGCAGCCCGCCAGCGCCGACGCGAGGCAGACTCCCGCGAGGCGTGCGCGCATGTCAGGCGCCCCCGAGCGCATCCAGCTTCATCTGCACCAGCGGGCGCAGCGCGCTGGTGCGCTCGAGCTTGTCGAGGGCCTCCTTGTACGCCGCCCGGGCGTCGTCCCGCTTGCCCTGGGCCAACAGCAGGTCGCCGCGCCGGTCGGCGTAGGACGCCGCGAAACGGCCGGTGTCGGACACCGCCAGCAGCTTCAGTCCCTCGTCGTAGGCCTTCTCGTCGAGCAGGATGCCGGCGAGGCGAATCCGCGCGAGGTGGCGATACTCGTCGTCGCGGCCGTGGTCGATGGCCCACTGCAGCGGCGCCCGGGCGCCCTTGAGGTCGCCGGCATCCACGTAGGCCCGCGCGGCGAGCAGCGCACCCATCGGCCCGTAGACCGTGCCGGAATAGCGCTCGAACAGCGTGCCCGAGACCTGCCTGACCTTGGCGACGTCCTTGCCGGCGACTGCCTCGCGAAGCTGATCGTAGACGATCGACGCTTCGGCCGACTGCCTCTGCTGGTACCACGACCAGCCGCGCCAGCCGGCAACCGCCAGCAGCACGACGGTCAGCAGCGTCAGCAGGAAGTTGCCGTACTTGTTCCAGTACGCCTTGAAGGCGTCGATCTGGTCCTGTTCCTGTAGATCGTAGGCCATTCGCCCGTCCCTGCCCTTCTCTGTTCGTCCGATTCCGCGCCGCGCCGCGAAGGTTCAGTCGCCGCTCACGACCAGTGCGTCGACGAGGTAGTCCGCCAGCGCATCGAGCGCGACCGAGTCCTGCCGGCCGCCGCCGGCCTCGGCGCCGACCCCGCGCAACGACTTGACCGTCGCCCGCCCGGCCGCGGCCTCGTCGTCACCGATCACAACCGCGAACTCCGCACCGCTGGCGTCGGCGCGCCTGAACTGCGCCTTGAACCCGCCCCCGCCGGCGTGCAGCACCACGTCGAGTCCGGCGCTGCGAAGCCCCTCGGCGACCGTGAAGGCCAACCGCCCCGCGGCCTCGCCCTGGTGCACCAGGTACACGTCGCACGCCTGCGACGTCTGCATCTCGCCGGTCTCCTTCATCAGCTCGAGCAGCCGCTCGACGCCGATGGCGAAGCCGCAGGCCGGCGCCGGCTTGCCGCCCAGCATCTCGATCAGCGGATCGTAGCGCCCCCCGCCGCAGACGGTTCCCTGCGCACCGAGCCGATCGGTGACCCACTCGAAAACCGTGCGATTGTAATAGTCCAGACCGCGGACCAGCCGCGGATTGATCCGGAACGGGATGCCGGCCGCGCGCAGCAGCGCCTGCACCCCCTCGAAGTGCTCACGGGAGGCGTCGCCGAGGTGGTCGGCCAGCCTCGGTGCCTGTTCGAGCGCGGCCTGCAGGGCCGGGTTCTTGGTGTCCAGGATCCGCAGCGGGTTCGTGTGGAGCCGACGGCGCGCATCGTCGTCGAGCAGTGCTGCGTGGCCTTCGAGCCAGGCGATCAGTTCGGCGCGGTGATCCCGGCGCTCGGCGGGATCGCCGATCGTGTTCAGCTCGAGCCGGATGTCGCGCAGCCCGAGGTCGTCCCACAGCCGCTGGCACATGACGATCACCTCGGCGTCGACGTCCGGCCCGGCGAAGCCCAGCGCCTCCACGCCGATCTGGTGGAACTGCCGGTAGCGGCCCCGCTGCGGTCGCTCGTGCCTGAACATCGGACCCGTGTACCACAGGCGCTTGGGGCCGTCGTATAGCAGGTTGTGCTCGATCGCGGCGCGCACCACCCCGGCGGTATTCTCGGGGCGCAAGGTCAGGTGCTCGCCGTTGAGCGCGTCCTCGAACGAGTACATCTCCTTCTCGACGATGTCCGTGACCTCGCCGATGCCGCGCCGGAACAGCGCGGTCGGCTCGACGATCGGCGTGCGGATCTGCCGGTACCCGTAGCTGCGCGCCCACGCGTGCACGGCCTGCTCCAGGCGCTCCCAGCGTTCGCTGTCGCCCGGCAGCAGGTCGTTCATGCCCTTGACGCCTGCCAGGCGCGCGGGGCGCCGCGCCGGATCGTTGGCCTGCTCGGTCATGTCGGTGCCCGTTCGGAATCGGCTCGGCGGCCTGGCATCAGGACGGCGCGGTCTGTGCGGCGGCCACGGCGGTGACCCCGTAGCGCCTGTGCACGTAGGCCTCGACGATCGCCTGGAACTCCTCGGCGATGCGATCCCCCTTGAGCGTGACGCTGCGCTGCCCGTCGACGAAGACCGGCGCGACCGGGGCTTCGCCGGATCCCGGCAGCGAGATGCCGATGTCGGCGTGCTTGGACTCGCCGGGCCCGTTGACCACGCAACCCATCACGGCCACCTGCAGCGACTCGACCCCCGGGTACGCCACGCGCCACACGGGCATCTGCGCACGCAGGAATCCCTGGATGCGGTCGGCGAGCTCCTGAAAGACGGTGCTGCTGGTGCGCCCGCAGCCGGGGCACGCGACGACCATCGGGCTGAAGGCCCGCAGGCCCATCGTCTGCAGGATCTCCTGCGCCACGATCACCTCGCGGGTTCGGTCGCCGCCCGGCTCGGGCGTCAGCGACACGCGGATCGTGTCGCCGATCCCGGCCTGCAGCAGCAGGGCCAGCGCAGCCGTCGACGCCACGATGCCCTTGCTGCCCATGCCCGCTTCGGTGAGTCCCACGTGCAGCGGGTAGTCGCAGCGCTGCGCGAGTTCGCGATAGACGGCGACGACGTCCTGCACGTTGGACACCTTGGCCGACAGCACGATGTGGTCGCCGGGCAGCCCCAGGGTCTCGGCCTGGCGGGCGCTGTCGATGGCCGACGTCACCAGCGCCTCGCGCATGACCTGCTGCGCGTCCCACGGCTCGGCACGCGCCCCGTTCTCGTCCATCAGGCGGGCCAGCAGGCGCTGGTCGAGACTGCCCCAGTTGACGCCGATGCGCACCGGCTTGTCCCAGCGGCAGGCCGTCTCGATCATCTGCGCGAAGTTGTCGTCGCGGCGGCTGCCGGCACCGACGTTGCCCGGGTTGATCCGGTACTTGGAAAGGGCCTGCGCGCACTCGGGATGCTGGGTCAGCAGCTTGTGTCCGTTGAAGTGGAAGTCGCCGACCAGCGGCACGTCCACGCCCATACGGTCGAGCTGCTCGCGCAGCGCGGGCACCTCGCGCGCCGCGTCGGGCGTGTTGACCGTCACGCGCACGACCTCGGATCCGGCCTGCGCCAGCGCACGGACCTGGATCGCCGTGGCGATGGGGTCGGCCGTGTCGGTATTGGTCATCGACTGCACGACGACCGGCGCCCCCCCGCCGATCGTCACGGACCGAATGCCCCAGCCCAGGCGCACCGCGCGACTGGGCCGACGCCGCGCAGCGCCGACCGGCATCGGCGCGCCCAGCGCGTCGGTCATGGCAGCTTCACGCGCGCGATGTTGTTGGGTCCGGGTTTGAGCTCGACGGGCTTGCCCTCGAATTCGAGCCGGGCCTGGTTGGCGTTGCCCAGAACCAGGCTGAAGGGCGGGGTCCCGCGGAACTCGGCCGGCGTGCCGGGCTTGACGGTGCCCGTGTAGATCGCCTTGCCGTCGCCCTGCCTGACCTCCACCCACACGTCCTGCGACA
>CAYGZN010000258.1:0-4937 GCA_964354355.1 uncultured Burkholderiaceae bacterium
CCTTGGACGCCACCGCGAGGTTGATGTCGCTCTCGGTGATGCCCCCGACCGCGCCGTGCACGATCTGGACCTTGACCTCGTCGGTGGACAGCCGCTGCATCGCGTGCGTCAGCGCCTCCTGCGAGCCCTGGACGTCGGCCTTGATGATCAGCGCCAGCGCCTTGGTCTCGCCCTCGGTCATCTGCTCCAGCATCGTCTCGAGCTTGGCCGCCTGCTGCTTGGCGAGCTTGACGTCGCGGAACTTGCCCTGGCGGAACAGCGCGATCTCGCGCGCCTTGCGCTCGTCGGCGAGCACCATGACCTCCTCGCCCGCCGGCGGCACCTCGGACAGCCCCTGGATCTCGACGGGGATCGACGGACCGGCCTCGGCCACCGGCTTGCCGGCCTCGTCGAGCATCGCGCGGACCCGCCCGAACGCCGAGCCCGCGAGCACGATGTCGCCGCGCTTGAGCGTGCCCGACTGCACGAGCACGGTGGCGACCGGACCCCGGCCCTTGTCGAGCTTGGCTTCGATCACCAGGCCCTTGGCGGGCGAGTCGACCGGTGCGGTCAGCTCCAGCACTTCTGCCTGCAGCAGCACGTTCTCGAGCAGCTCGTCGATGCCTTGGCCGGTCTTGGCCGAAACGCCCACGAACGGCACGTCCCCGCCGTACTCCTCGGGAACGACTTCCTGGGCCACGAGCTCCTGGCGAACCCGCTCGGGGTTGGCCTCGGGCTTGTCCATCTTGTTCATCGCGACGACGATCGGCACGCCTGCGGACTTCGCGTGGGCGATCGCCTCGATCGTCTGGGGCATCACGCCGTCGTCGGCGGCGACGACCAGGATCACGATGTCGGTGGCCTTGGCGCCGCGCGCGCGCATCGCGGTGAAGGCCTCGTGGCCGGGCGTGTCGAGGAAGGTCACGACGCCGCGTGGGGTCTCGACGTGGTACGCGCCGATGTGCTGCGTGATGCCGCCCGCCTCGCCGGCAGCCACCTTGGCGCGCCGGACGTAGTCGAGCAGCGAGGTCTTGCCGTGATCGACGTGGCCCATCACCGTGACGACCGGCGGACGCGGCAGGCGCTCGGCATCGGCGTGCGCCGCATCCTCCTCGATCAGCGCCTCGGGATCGTCCAGCGCGGCGGCGATCGCCTTGTGGCCG
This sequence comes from uncultured Burkholderiaceae bacterium, assembly GCA_964354355.1. Lineage (GTDB taxonomy): Bacteria > Pseudomonadota > Gammaproteobacteria > Burkholderiales > Burkholderiaceae_E > CAYGZN01. The sequence continues at coordinate 1,143 of CAYGZN010000258.1, forward strand.
AGTTCCTCGACCACGATCATCGCCGTCTCCTGGTCGAGGACCTGATTGATGGTGACCATCTGGCCCATCTTCATCATCAGCTTGATGACTTCGGCGGCCTTGACCGACATCTTGTGGGCGAGGTCGGCCACCGAGATCGTCTCGGGCACGTGGATTTCGCGGACGATGGCTTCGGCCGCCGCCGGCATGGCAGCCGCTGCGTCCGACCCGCGATGGTCGCGCGAGCGGTGCCCGCGCGGTCCGCGCCAGCCGCCGACACCCCCGCCGCTGTCGCCGCGGGTCTTGATCGCGCGCCGCTTGGCCGCGTCGTCCTGCCACGTGGACGACAGGTTCTCGGACTTGACGTGTTTCTTGGCGGTTCCGGGTCCGCTGGGCGCGGCGCCGCCGGGCCGGGCCGGGCCCCGTGCTTCGGGCCGGGCACCGTCGGGCTTGACGGCGGGGCGATGCAGCGTGCCGGTCTTGGCGTCGACCCCGGGTGCCGCAGCACCCGGCTGGGCGGCCGCCGCGACCGGGGCGGGCGCCTCGACCGGCTTCGGAGCCGGCTTGCGCGAGGCCGTCAGCAGCCGGTTGATGGCCGCTGCCTCCTCCTCGGCGCGGCGGCGGGCTGCGGACTGCGCAGCGGCCTCTTCCTGGGCCTTGCGCGACGCCGCAGCGGCCATGCGGGCCGCCTCGGCGGCGGCGGCGGTCTCGGCTTCGGCGCGCTGACGCGCACCCTCCTCGGTCTCGGACTGCTGCCGCTGCACCAGCCGCTCCTGCTCGCGCAGGGCCGCCTCCTCGAGGCGAGCCGCCTCGGCGGCGGCCTCCTCGGCCTTGCGCCGCTCCAGTTCGAGCCGTTCCTGGCGCTCGCGCACTTCCTGCGCCTGACGCTCGAGCAGTTCGCGCTGGCGGCGATCCTCCTCGTCGCGCATGCGCTGCTGTTCGACCTCGACCGGCGACTGCGCCGGTCCCGGCGCTTCGGCGACCGCTGCCTCGGCAACGCCCTCGGCGGCGTCACGCTTGACGAACACCCGCTTCTTGCGGACCTCGACCTGGATCGTGCGCGCCTTGCCCGTGGCATCGGCCTGCTTGATCTCGGAGGTCTGCTTGCGCACGACCGTGATCTTCTTCTTGGGCGCGTCGTCGGCACCGTGGGCACGGCGCAGCGCGTTGAGCAGCTGCTCCTTGTCGGTCTCGGTCAGCACGTCGGCGGCCGAGCGCTTCTCGACGCCGGCCGCGCGCAGCTGCTCGAGCAGCACGTCGGCCGGAACCTTGAGTTCGGCGGCGAAATTTTCTACGTTGATGCTTGCCATTCAAATCCTTCCGGCTCAGGCCGACTCGTTCTCGAACCAGTGCGCGCGCGCTTTCATGATCAGCTCCTTCGCACGCTCCGGATCCAGCGCAGTGGCCTCCACGAGTTCGTCCACCGACAACTCGGCCAATTCCTCGCGGTTGTGCACGTTGGCGTCGGCCAGCTTGGCCGCCAGGTCGCGATCCATGCCCTCGAGGCTCAGCAGGTCCTCGGCCGTCGACTCCAGCTTCTCTTCCTTGGCGATCGCCTCGGTCAGCAGCGTGTTGCGGGCGCGGTCGCGCAGCTCGTTGACCGTGTCCTCGTCGAACGCCTCGATCTCGAGCATCTCGTTGATCGGGACGTAGGCGACCTCCTCGAGGCTCGTGAACCCCTCGTCGATCAGGATGTCGGCCACTTCCTCGTCGACGTCGAGCTTGCTCATGAAGACGTTGCGCAGCGTCACGCGCTCGTTGGCCTGCTTGCCCGCGCTCTCCTCGGCGGTCATCAGGTTGATCTGCCATCCGGTCAGCTCGGAGGCCAGCCGCACGTTGCGCCCGTTGGTGCCGATGGCCAGCGCGAGGTTGTCCTCGTCGACGACCACGTCCATGCTGTGCCGCTCCTCGTCGACGACGATCGAGGACACGTTGGCGGGCGCCAGCGCGCCGATCACGAACTGGGCCGGATCCTCGGACCACAGCACGATGTCCACGCGCTCGCCGGCGAGCTCGCCCGTCACCGCCTGCACCCGCGAGCCGCGCACGCCGACGCAGGTGCCGATCGGGTCGATGCGCCGATCGGTCGTGTGAACCGCGATCTTGGCGCGCACGCCCGCGTCGCGGGCCGCCGCCTTGACGTGCAGCAGGCCCTGCTCGATCTCGGGCACCTCGAGCTCGAACAGCTTCATGATGAACTCGGGGGCCGTGCGCGACAGGATCAGCTGCGGGCCGCGCCCCTCGCGGTTGATCTTCATGACCCACCCGCGCACGCGGTCGCCCACGCGCAGGTTCTCCTTGGGAATCATCTGGTCGCGCGGCAGCCGCGCCTCGATCTTGCCGGACTCGATGACCGCCCCCTCGCGGTCCATGCGCTTGATCGTGCCCGACAGCATCGAGTCGCCGCGCTCGAGGAAGTCGTTGATGATCTGGTCGCGCTCGGCGTCGCGGATCTTCTGCAGGATCACCTGCTTCGCCGCCTGCGCGCCGATGCGCCCGAACTCGATCGGCTCGAGCTCTTCCTCGACGTAGTCGCCGACCTGGATGTCCGGAATCTGCTTCTGCGCCTCGGACAGGATCATCTGCACGTCGTGGTCCTCGAGCTCGCCGTCGGGCACGACGAGCCAGCGGCGAAACGACTCGGCCTCGCCGGTCTCCCGATCGATCGACACGCGGATGTCGGTCTCGTCGGGGAACCGCTTCTTGGTCGCGGACGCGAGCGCGCTTTCGAGCGCGGCGAACACGACCTCGCGCAGCACGCTCTTCTCGCGCGCCAGCGCATCGACCAACAGCAACACTTCACGGCTCATCGAAAGCCTCCTAGAACTTGTACTTGGGCACCAGTCGCGCCCGTTCGATTTCGTCGAGGGTGAAAGACAGGCGCCGCACCACGTGCTCGCCCGCATGGCCCTCACCCGCGTCCGACGCCGCCGCCCGCTCGGGCGCGACGACGGCCTTCGCGTCCTTCCCGGCGTTCACGGCCTGTTCAAGCTTCGCAACGTCCGCAACCTCTTCAACGTCCGCAACCTTCGCAACCTTCTCAGCCTTCACAACCTTCGCAACCTTCGCAACCTTCGCCGCTTTCGCAACCTTCACGTCCTTCGCGCGCCGGGCGCCCTTCGCGCCCCTGGCCGCGGCCTCGGCTGCCGGATCCGGCAGCTCCAGCCCCCAGCGTCCCTCGGCCGGATCCTCGCTGACCAGCGTCCCGGTGAAGTTGCGCCGACCCTGCAGCGCGCGGCGCAGCTTCAACGACACCTCGGCCCCGGCAAAGCGTTCGAAGTCCGACGCCTTCTTCAGCGGCCGATCGAGGCCGGGCGAGGACACCTCGAGTCGCGAGTAGTCGATGTTCTCGACCGTCAGCACGTGACTCAACTGGTGGCTCACCCTCTCGCAGTCCTCCATCCGGATCACGGACCCGTCTGCGGCACGCTGCGCATCGACGTCGATGAACACCCGCAGCAGTCCGGCGCCCGCCAATTCCACATCGACCAGCTCGTAGCCCATTGCGCCCACGGCCCGTTCGATCACGCCCCCGACCGGTGTCACCTGCGGCGTCACCCTGCTCACCACTCCCGCAATAGACCAGAGGAAAAAAAAATGGGCCTTGCCAGCCCATTCCGTTCTTCGAGCACGCGGCCCGCAATCGACCGCGGCGGTCCGGGCCCGTCGGGCGAACCCTCCGTAGGCCTGCGAACCCGCTTTCCTCGAAGCGGCACATGACTGCCTTGCCGCCGCGACGCGTACAACTTTTGAATTATAGCCGAAGGCGCCCCCGCGCTCAACGACGTGCAGCGATCACCGAGGCCCGCGACGGCG
>CAYGZN010000259.1:0-4931 GCA_964354355.1 uncultured Burkholderiaceae bacterium
GTCTTCGAAGGGAGCGCAGGGCACCCCGCGCAGCGGGGCGCGATCCCCGGAGCCGAACGCCGCCATCCCCCCTGCGCGCCACGCCGGGGCCCCCTCTGTGCGCTGCGAGGCTGCCGATCGGCCGCGCCGTTCCAGGGCTTCGCGTGCTGACCGACTTCCTCGACACCCTCGCGCAGGCCAGCTTCTGGGTCGCCGTGCTGCGCATCGCGACGCCGCTGATCCTGGGCACGCTGGGCGTGCTGCTGTGCGAGCGCGCCGGCGTGCTGAACCTCGGCATCGAGGGCATCATGGTTGCCGGTGCGTTCGTGGGCTGGCTGGTCGTGTTCGACGGCGCACCGCTGTGGGCCGGTGTGCTGGCCGCGGCCGCCACCGGTGCGCTGCTGGGCGTGCTGCACGGCTGGCTGACGGTCTCGCTCGCGCTGTCCCAGCACGTCGCCGGGCTGGGGTTGACCATGTTCGCGACCAGCCTGTCGTACTACGCGTACCGGGTCCACTTCCCGAGGCTCGCCACGCCGCCCACGATCGAGCCGTTCGCCGAGATGCACGGAATCGTCGACGCGATCCCGGTGCTGGGGCCGGTGCTCGGCGCGCAGACGCCGCTGACGCTGCTGGCGCTGCTGATGGTGCCCGCGCTGGCGTGGCTGATGTATCGCACGCCCGCAGGGTTGGCGCTGCGGATGGTCGGCGAGAACCCGGCCGCCGCGGAGAGCGCCGGCATCCCGGTGGCGGCCACCCGGATCGCCGCGGTGACCGCAGGCTCGGCGCTGATGGGCGTGGCCGGCTCGTTCCTGACGCTGGCGGCGTTCAACGCCTTCTTCTTCCACATGGTCAACGGGCGCGGCTGGATCTGCGTGGCGCTGGTGGTGTTCGCGTCCTGGCGGCCCGGCAAGGCGCTGGCCGGTGCGCTGCTGGCCGCCGCCTTCGACGCGATGCAGCTGCGCCTGCAGCAGAGCGCCGACGCGGCGCTGCCGTACCAGGTCTACCTGATGATTCCGTACGCGCTGTCGACCCTGGCCCTGGTGGTCGTCGCGCGCCGTGCCGCGTATCCGCAGGCACTGATGAAGCCGTACCGCAAAGGAGAGCGCTGACATGTTCGACCTGATCGTGCGCAACGCGACGCTGCCCGACGGCACCGCCGGCGTCGACGTCGCTGTGGTCGGCGGACGCATCAGCGCGGTCGAGCCGCACGCGGTGCTGCGCAGAGCGCGGGCGGCCGAGGTGATCGACGCGCACGGCTGCCTGCTGTCGCCGCCGTTCGTCGACGCGCACTTCCACCTGGACGCGACGCTGTCGCTGGGGCTGCCGCGCGTCAACCGCTCGGGCACGCTGCTCGAGGGCATCGCGCTGTGGGGGGAGCTCAAGCCGACGCTGACCCAGGACGCGATCATCGCCCGCGCGATGCAGTACTGCGACTGGGCTGCCGCGCGCGGGCTGCTCGCGATCCGCACACACGTCGACACCTGCGACCCGCGCCTGCTGGCGGTCGAGGCGCTGCTCGAGGTCAAGCGCCGCGTGTGGCCGACGCTGGACCTGCAGCTGGTGGCCTTCCCGCAGGACGGCGTGCTGCGCTACGACCCGCGCCGCGACGACCCGAACTGCCGCGACACGGCGCTGCAGCTGCTCAACCAGGCGCTGGACCTGGGCGTCGACGTGGTCGGCGGCATCCCGCACTTCGAACGCACGATGCAGGAGGGGGCCGAGTCGGTGCGGCTGCTGTGCGAGGAGGCGGCGCGCCGCGGGCTGCGCGTGGACATGCACTGCGACGAGACGGACGACCCGATGTCGCGCCACGTCGAGACGCTGGCGGGCGAGACGCGCCGCCTCGGACTGGGCGGCCGGGTCAACGGTTCGCACCTGACGTCGATGCACTCGATGGACAACTACTACGTGTCCAAGCTGATCCCGCTGATCGCCGAGGCCGGCGTCTCGGCCGTGGCCAATCCGTTGATCAACATCACGATCCAGGGCCGTCACGACACCTACCCCAGGCGCCGCGGCATGACGCGGGTTCCCGAGTTGCTGGCCGCCGGCGTCACGGTCGCATTCGGCCACGACTGCGTGATGGACCCCTGGTATTCGCTGGGCAGCGCGGACATGCTCGAGGTCGCCTCGATGGGGCTGCACGTCGCGCAGATGACGGGCCAGGACGCGATGCGCGCCTGCTACCGCGCGGTCACCGAGGCACCCGCGCGCATCCTCGGCCTGGATGGCTACGGCATCGCACCGGGCTGCCACGCCGACATGGTGCTGCTGCAGGCGCGCGACCCGGTCGAGGCGATCCGCCTGCGCGCGACGCGACTCAAGGTGATCCGGCGCGGCCGCGTGATCGCCGAGTCGGCGCCGCAGGTGGCGACGCTGCGCGTGCCGGGGCGGCCCGCGACGGTCGACTGGACGCTCGGGCGCTGAGGCGCTGCGCTACACTGCCACCCATGCGCCAGGACCCGCGCTTTCCCAACCTGTTCATCCTGGATCACCCGCTGATCCAGCACAAGCTGTCGCACATGCGCGACCGCACCACGTCGACGCGCACCTTCCGCCAGCTGCTGCGCGAGCTCACGCTGCTGATGGGCTACGAGATCACCCGCAAGCTGCCGCTGACCACGCAGCCGATCGAGACGCCGCTGTGCGCGATGGACGCGCCGGTGATCGCCGGCAAGAAGGTCGCGGTCGTGCCGGTGCTGCGCGCGGGGCTCGGCATGGCCGAGGGGCTGATGGAGCTGATCCCCTCGGCGCGCCAGGGCCACATCGGCCTGTACCGCGGGCCGGACAACCGTCCCGTGGAGTACTACGTGCGGCTGCCCGAGATCGACGGGCGCCTGTTCATCGTCTGCGACCCGATGCTGGCCACCGGGCATTCGGGTGCGCACGCCGTGCAGACGCTCATCGCGCGCGGCGTGCCCGCCGACTCCATCGTCTTTCTCGCGCTGGTCGCCGCGCCCGAAGGCGTGGCGGCGTTCCACGCGCTGCACCCGCAGGTGCCGGTCTACGTGGCCGCGCTGGACAGCCACCTGAACGAGCACGCGTACATCGTGCCGGGGCTGGGCGACGCGGGCGACCGGATCTTCGGCACCAAGCACTGAGGCGCGATCGGCGTCAGGGCATGTACTGCCCGCCGTTGACCTCCAGGATCTGACCGGTCACGTAGCCGGACAACCGGTCCGACGCGAAGTACACGAACGCGCCCACGCATTCGTCGGCCGTGCCCAGCCGACCCATCGGGATCGTGCGGCGCATCGTCTCGAGCAGTTCGGGGGTCGAGTACTTGTCGTGGAACGGCGTGGTGATCACGCCCGGCGACACCGCGTTGACGCGGATGCCGTCGCCGACCAGCTCCTTGGCCAGCCCGTGCGTCACGGTGCTGATGAAACCCTTGGAGCCCGCGTAGATCGACGCACCCGGCCCGCCGCCGTGGCGCGCCGCGATCGAGGTCACGAAGATCACGTTGCCGCTGCGCTGCCGGCGCATCTGCGGCACGGCCGCCGCGGTCGCGGCCAGCGCCGAGCGCACGTTGACGTTGACGACCTCTTCGAAGATGGCGTCGTCGAACTGCTCGATCGGCACGCGCCGGACCAGGATGCCCGCATTGTTGACCAGGATGTCCAGCCGACCGAAGCGGGCGATCGTCGCCTGCACCAGCTCGCGCATCGCCTGGCTGCTGCGCGCGTCGGCGCGCAGCGCGACCGCCTCGCTGCCGGCGGCGCGCACCGAGGCCGCCACGTCCTCGGCTGCGTCCGCGCTGTTCAGGTAGTGGACCGCCACGCGGGCGCCCAGCCGCCCGAACTCGCGCGCGACCGCAGCGCCGATGCCCGTCGACGCACCCGTCACCAGGGCGACCTTGTCTTTCAGTTCCCGCATGTCGACTCCGTTTGCGTGTGGCCTCACGCCGCGGCGCGGGGCCGGCCCGCGGCCAGCGAGCGCCTGAGCACCGGCCACGCCCAGATCGCCAGCGTCAGCACGCCCAGCACCCCGGCGATCGGCCGTTCGAAGAACGCAAGGATCCGGCCGTCCGACTTGATCAGCGAGCTGAAGAAGTGCTCCTCGAGCATCGTGCCCAGCACGACGCCCAGGATCGTCGGCGCCACCGGATACCCCCAGCGCTCCATGTAGAAGGCAACGACCCCGGATACGCCCATCACCACGACGCCGAACAGGCTGTTGTTGATCGCGAAGCTGCCCACGATGCAGAACAGCAGGATGATCGGCATCAGCAGGTCGCCCGGGATGCGCAGGATCTGCTTGGCCACCTTGATCGCGAACCAGCCCAGCGGCAGCATCAGCAGCTGGGCCAGGAAGAACACGATGAACACGGCGTAGATGTTCTGCGGGTTGTGCACGAACAGCGTCGGCCCGGGGTTCATGTTCTTCAGGTACAGCACGCCGATCGCGATCGCGGTGATCGAGTCGCCGGGAATGCCGAACACCAGCGCCGGAATCCACGCGCCGCCGAGCGCCGCATTGTTCGCCGCCCCCGCCTCGACGATGCCTTCGACGTGGCCGGTGCCGAACTTCTCGGGCTCCTTCGAGAACTTCTTGGACATCGCGTACGACATCCACGCGGCGATGTCGGCGCCGGCCCCGGGCAGTGCGCCGACCGCCGTGCCCAGCGCCGAGCCGCGGAACAGCTGCACCGGGTACTTGCGGATCAGCCCCCACATGCCGGCGAACACGTTGCCGAACGGGCGCTCGGTGGCCATCAGCGGCCGGTGCACCTGCGACGCATACCGCAGCACTTCCGAGATCGCGAACATCCCGATCATCAGCGGGATCAGCGGAATCCCGCCGGTCAGGTCGGCGTTTCCGAACGTGTAGCGCGGGTGCGCGGCCGGGTTCTCGAGCCCGACGACCGAGATCAGCAGGCCCAGCAGCAGCGCCACGACGCCCTTGAGCGGATCGTCGCCGGCGATGAAGATCGCGCAGGTGAAGCCCAGCAT
>CAYGZN010000260.1:0-4929 GCA_964354355.1 uncultured Burkholderiaceae bacterium
CGTCGACGACCGGGTCGTGCTCGCGAACCGGGCCCTGTCCGAGATCGTCGGGCGATCGCGCGAGCAGCTGATCGGCGCGACCGACGCGCTGCGCGGGCCGATGACGCCCGACCGGGCCGGGCCGGGGCACCAGCGGCTGGTGTGGAATCGCGACGATGGGTCGACCCGCTGGATCGACCGGGTCGAGCGCCGGCTCGAGGACCTCGACGGACGCCCCATTCGGCTGACCGTGATCCACGACGTCACCCGCGAGCGGATGCTGCGCGACGAACTGATGGAGACCGAGGAGCGTTTCCGCCAGTTCGCCGAGCTGGTCGACGACGCGCTGTTCGTGGCCGACGCGGACCTGACCCGCATCCAGTATGCGAACAGGGCCTTCGCCTCGCTGTGGGGACTTGCGCCCGGGGAACTGCGCCAGCGGCCGCGATGCCTGCTCGACCCCGTGCTGCCCGAGCACCGCGAGCCGCTGCGGGCGCTGTTCGTCCAGCCGGCCAGCGGCCACGCGCACGAGCACGTGGTGCGGCTGCGGCACCCGCAGAACGGGGTCCGGTCGGTGCGCGTGCGCGTCTATGCCGAGGCCGACCAGGGCGTCGAGGGACGCGCGCCCCAGCGGTTCGCCGTGGCCGAGGACGTCACCGACCACCTGCGGCTCGAGCAGGCCCGTCTCGAGAACGCGCTCGAGCAGCGCGACATGCTGATCCGCGAGGTCCACCACCGGATCAAGAACAACCTGCAGGGCGTCGCCGGGCTGCTGCAGCAGAGCGCGTCGTCGCGCCCCGAGCTGTCGGAGGCGCTCTACGAGGTCGTCGGGCGGATCCAGGCCATCGCGCAGATCCACGGTCTGCAGGTCCGCGAAGGCGAAGCGCTGGTCGTCGAGCGTGTCGTGCGGGCGGTGTTCGAGAACCTCGCGCGGACGTTCGGTGTCGATTTCCCGGTCGAGGTCTGCGATCCGGCGGCAGTCGAGGTCTGGCGGGTACCCGAACAGGAGGCGGTGCCGCTGGCGCTGGTCGTCAACGAGCTCGGCACCAACGCGATCAAGCATCGCGTCGCGGGCGGACGCCTTGCGGTGCAGCTCGGCCCGCGCGAGGACGGGCTGGTGATCGACGTCTGCAACACGGGCGCGCTGGCGCAGGGGTTCGACTTCCGCCACGTGGGTCCCTCGCCGTCCGGGCTCGGGCTCGTCAAGGCGTTGCTGCCGAGGCGTGGCGCGAGCGTCGAGTTCTCGAAAATCGATGAGCGCGTGGTGGCGCGGCTGGAGTTGGCCGTGCCCGCGCTGAAGGGCCACCCATGACGACCCCCCCTCCCGCGCCCGCGGCGCACGACGCCGCCGCAGGCGCCGAACCCGTGGCGTCGCGGCACGCGACGATCCTGGTCTGCGACGACGACCGGCTGGTGCTCGCGACCCTGGTCCACGGGCTGCGCTCGGCCGGCTTCGACGTGCTCGAGGCCGACAACGGCGACGATGCGATCCTGCTGGCCCGCGAGCACCGCCCCGATCTGGCGCTGCTCGACATGCGCATGAACGGCAAGACCGGCCTGGACGTCGCCGCCTACCTGCGCGACCACGTCGGCACGCCGTTCATGTTCCTGTCGGCCTTCAACGACGAGCGCATCGTGCGCGAGGCGGTGGATTTCGGGGCACTGGCCTACCTGGTCAAGCCGCTCGACGTCCGCCAGATCGTGCCCGCCGTCGAGGCGGCGCTGGCGCGCTCACGCGACTGGCTGCCGCCTGCGGCCTCCGTCGCAGCTACGGGGCCGCGCGCGTCGGCGCCCGGGCTGGTGCCGACGCTGAGCCGCGGCATGGCGATCGGCGTGCTGATGGAGCGCCATCGGCTGTCGACGGCCGCGGCCGCGGCGCGGCTGGCCGACATCGCGCGCGACACCGGCCGGTCCGAGGATGCCGCCGCCGACGCGCTGGTCGCTGCTGCGCAACTGCTCAACGGTCCCGAACCCGCCGCCGCGCCGATGCCGCTCAACGGGTCCGGCGATCCCAGAGCGTGAAGTAGAACCGGCTGCCCTTGCCCGGCTCGGATTCGGCCCAGACGCGGCCGCCGTGGCGGCGCACGATGCGCTGCACGGTCGCGAGTCCGATGCCGGTGCCGGGGAAGTCTGCCGCGCTGTGCAGGCGCTGGAACACGCCGAACAGCCGGTCGGCGAAGCGCATGTCGAAACCCTCGCCGTTGTCGCGAATGCAGTAGACCGCGCCGGGGCCCGACCCGCTGCACGAGAACTCGATCTCGGCCCGTGCGCGCTTGCCCGTGTACTTCCACGCATTGCCGATCAGGTTCTCGAGGGCGATCCGCAGCAGCGTCCGGTCGCCTTCGGCCACCATGCCCGGCTGCACGCTGACCGACGCGTTGCGATCGGGCTGCGCCGCGCGCAGTTCCTCGGCGATGATGTCCGCCGCCCGGGACAGGTCGACCGGTTCCGCCGCGACCGGCTGCGCCGACAGGCGCGACAGCGTCAGCAGTGCGTCGATCATCTGGTTCATCCGCGCCGCCGCGCTCAGGATCCGCTGCAGATGGTCGTGCCCGATCTTGTCGAGCCGGTCGTCGTAGTCCTCCTGCAGCGCGCGCGCGAAGCCCTCGACGACCCGGATCGGGGCCCGCAGGTCGTGCGAGACCGTGTACGTGAACGACTCGAGCTCCTTCGCGGTCACGTCGAGCTCGAGCGACCGCTCGCGCATCCGCCGGCGCAGCGTCTCGATCGCCTGGCTGTCGTTGCGCAGCCGCTCCTGCTCGGCCGACTGGTCGTGCAGCAGCAGCGCTGCGCACGCGCGCATCGGCCCGCCGCCGGTGAGCGGCTCGACACGGATTTCGACCGATCTGAGCTCGCCGTACTTGCGCGCCACGTGGCCGTGCAGCCGCCGCTCGCGGTGTTCACGAAGCGCCTGGTCGACGGCACCGATCACGGCCGCCGATCCGGGCGCGAACATCGCCTGCTCGCCGAGCTCGCGCAGCTCGCGGTCGGTGCGCCCGAGCAGCTGGCACGCCGCGGCGTTGGCCCAGACGATCCGCCAGCCGGCGTGGCCAGCGGCCTCGATCCACAGCACCGGATCGCCGACCGCCAGCAGTGCGGCCGTGGCCAGGCGCCGCGCGCGATTGCCCGCGAGCTCGGCCGCCCCGTCGCGCGAGATGCCCGCATAGCCGCAGAAGCGGCCGTCGGCTGCGTAGCGCGGCACGCCGCTGTCGATGCACACGTGGGGGCGGCCGGCGGCGTCGGTCCACACGTAGGCAAGATCCGTGAACCGCTCGTGTCGCCCGAGGCCGTCGCGATGCGCCTGCCAGTCGGGACCGTCCAGGGGCAGGGCCCCGTCGTCCCAGCGCGCACGTCCGAGCTTCAGCCGCAGCGCAGGCGGCTGCAGCGCATCGTCCACGCGCGTGATCACGCCGTGCTCGTCCTGCTCCCAGTACACCTCGCGCAGCAGCGCCGCCACGGCCGGCTCCCGCGAAGCGGGGGCGTCGACGTGGGCCTCGCGCATCGCGACGGGCGCCCCGACCCGTGCGGGCGACGCGACGGTCGAGGCGGGCATCGCGGTCGAGGCGGCCATCGCCGTCGAGGCGGGCATCGCCGTCGAGGCGGGGGCGGCGGGCATCGCGGGCAGGGCGGACGCCGCCCGTCGGGCGGTGAACACGATCAGCGCGAGCGCCAGCGCGTACGTGGGAATCGACCAGCGCAGTCCCGTTGCGAACCGCACGGCGGTGTCGCGGGGCTCGACGCCGCCCAGGGACGCGCCCACCAACGACAGCGCGGCGACGACGCCGGTCAGCGCGGCGGCACGACCGAGTCCGCGCAGGCTCGCGTTTGCGCCCAGCGCGATCGCCGCCCCCACCGACGCGAGCATCAGCAGCGCGTGGGTCGGCGTCGGCCACAGCGCCAGCGCCGACGGCCGCGGCCCCTGCCCGGCTGCGATCGACTGGGCGACCAGCGTCGCGAGCACCACCAGCGCGGCCGCACTCGTGGCCTGCGCCAGGCCGCGCATCGCGGGCGGGTACGGAATCGCGGTTCTGGCGGGGATCATTTTCTGCGGGAAGGTGCCAACCATACCGCAAAAACCGCCGTCGATCGCCCCGGGCGCGGACGCCGTCCGTCGTCCGGGCCGCGCGCAGGCGTGAAGAACTGCCGGCGCCGGCCGAAAACGGACCGAGGCCCGCCTCCGATTGCACCGCCTCCGATTGCACCGACTCCGACTCCACTGCCCGAGCGCACCCGCCCGATCCATGTCATCGATGCCTGCTCTGCACCAGCCAGCGCCACCCGCCGGGGCGAATGAACGCACCCGCGTGCTGCTGCTGGACGACGACCCGATGTGGCGGTTGCTCGCCGGCCACGCTTTGCGCGAGCGGGGTTTCGAGGTGATCGCCTGCGAAACCGCGCACGAGGCGCTGGACGAGTTCGACCGCTCGGCCCCGGCGTGCGTGATCACCGATTTGCTGATGCCGGGTGTCGACGGGCTGGAGTTCTGCCGCAGGCTGCGTCGCCGCCCGCAGGGCCGCGCGGTGCCGGTGCTGATGCTGACCTCGGTCGACGAAGGCGATGCGACCGCGAGCGCCTGCGACGCCGGGGCCTCGGACTACTGCGTCAAGTCCAGCAACTGGACGCTGCTGACGCACCGCATCGGCCAGCTGCTTCGCCCGGGTGCCCTGGCGCCCGAGCGCCGTGGCGCCGCCGGCGTGTACCCGCTGGCCCACTTCGACCCGAAGACCGGCCTGCCGAACCGCGCGTGGCTGATGGACCGGCTCACGCGGGGTGCCGAGCCGGGCAGCCCCCAGGCGCCATCGCAGCAGGGGCTGGTCGTCGTCGACATCGACCGGTTCCGGCATGTCGACGAGGCGCTCGGGCCGGCGGCCAGCGACCGGCTGCTGGCGTGCGTCGGGCGACGGCTGCGCGGCGTCGAGGGACCTTGCCGCCCCGTGCGGGTGGAGTCCG
>CAYGZN010000261.1:0-4909 GCA_964354355.1 uncultured Burkholderiaceae bacterium
GTCGGGGCAGGCAGGGGGTGCAGTCACCCCGCGATCATAGGCGAGCGCGTCGCGCCCCGGGGCGCGACCGTCAGACCGCCATCACCGAAGTCTCGAGGAAGGCCAGACGCTCGAGCGTGCTCTGCGCGGTGCGCGCCTCCCACGCCACGGTCCGGTTGCGACCCGAACGCTTGCCGGCGTACAGCGCCTCGTCTGCGCGGGCGAGCACCCGGTCGGGGGTGTCGCCGGGCAGCAGCGAACTGACCCCGAGGCTGATCGTGACGGCAAACGACCGGTCCGCGTGGGCGACCGGAATGGCTGCGACCGCCTCACGCAGTCGCTCGGCGACCTGGAGCGCGCCGTCGCCGCCGGTCTCGGGCAGCAGCAGGGCGAACTCCTCGCCCCCGAGTCGCCCGAGCACATCGGAGCGGCGCAGCTGCGCCTTGGCAACGGCTGCCAGGCTCCGCAGCGCCGCGTCGCCGGCCGCGTGCCCGTACGTGTCGTTGACCTGCTTGAAGCGGTCGACGTCGAACAGCACCAGCGACAGCGCCCGGCCGTGCCGGTTCGCCCGTTCGATCTCGGCGCCGAGCAGCTCGACGAAGCGGCCCCGATTGCTCGCGCCGGTCAGGGAGTCCTCGTGTGCCACGCGCTGCAGTTCGCGCTGCAGCCTGAGCTGCTCGGTCACGTCCGTCAGCACGCACAGGGCCCGCACCGGCTCCCCGTGCGCGGCGCGCTCCACCACGGCCGACATCAGCACGTCGATCACGGTGCCGTCGGCCCGAACGAACTGGCACGCGTGATCGCGGCAGCCACCGGCCGACCAGTAGCCCTGCCGGACCTGCAGGAATGCCTCGCGCGAGGCCGGTGTCATGAACTCCCGCGGGTTGCGGCCGAGGATCTCGTCGCGCGTGTACCCGAGCCGATCCAGCCAAAGCTGCGACGCGGCGATCAGCCGCCCGCTGCCGTCGAGCGAGTAGAGCATCGCCGGCGTGTCGTGGTACAGCCGGTGCAGCTGCCGTTCGGAGTCGGCCTGCTGGCGCCGCGCGTCGATCAGGGCGGTGACGGCGTGCGCCAGCTCCCGCAACGCATGGCGTTGCATGTCGTTCAGCTCGCGGGGCTTGCGGTCGATTACGCAGAGGGCGCCGAGCGCGTGGCCGTCGCGGGTGAGCAGCGGCGCACCGGCGTAGAACCGGATGTCAGGCGCCCCGGTGACCAGCGGGTTGTCGCTGAACCGCTCGTCGCGGGCGGCGTCCGGGATTTCCATCAATTGCCGGGGCGCGAGGATCGCATGAGCGCAGAACGCGGCGTCGCGCGGGGTCTGCGCCCCCTGCGAAAGACCGATCGCCGACTTGAACCACTGCCGGCGCTGGTCGATCAGACTGACCAGCGCGATCGGCGTGTCGCAGATCACCGCCGCCGCCTGGGTCAGCGCGTCGAAGACCCGTTCGGTCGGCGTGTCGAGCAGGCCGCTCTCAGCCAGCGCAGCGATGCGGGCGGATTCGTCGTCGGGAAGCGGGGCCTGTTGCACGTGCGGTTCCGGAAAGACACATCACGGGTGTATTCGGCAGGCCGGGCTCGGGCTGAAGCGCCCCGGCGGCTGCGGCAGACGGACGGCGCCATTCCCCGGTCGTGTCGCTTCGTCGAGGCATCGTGCCGCCCGCCGGCGCAGCCGCCGGGGTTCATGCGAGGACTGCGTTGGCGGCCACCCAGACAGCCATCGCCACCAGCACGACGCCGGTCAGCGCGTCCAGCCAGCGCAGCGCGGAGCGCTTCACCAGGCCGCGCACACTGCGCACCATAGCGACCAGCAGCATCCACCAAAGCAGGGAGCCGGCGAACACGCCCAGAACCAGCCGGTACGGCGCCCCGGCGCCGGTCGTGGTCGAGCCTGCGACGCCGGCGATCAGTCCCACGAACGCCACGATCGTCGCCGGGTTCGTCGCCGTCAGCACGAACGTGGACGCGAAAGCGGCCACCAGCGACGTGGTCCCGACCGGCACCTGCAGCGAAGGGCCCGCGCCCGCGTGCGACTTGGCCGCGAACGCGCGCAGCGACTGCAGTCCGAGCACCAGCAACAGGCACGCGCCGACCAGACTCAGCGCGGTGGCGTGCCGCAGCAGTAGTCCGGTGGCGGCCAGCCCGCCGGCGACGAGCAGGCCGTACCCGGCATCGGCCACGGCGGCCCCCAGCCCGGTGGCGAGTCCGACCGCGGGACCCTGCTGCAGCGTGCGCCGGATGCACAGCAGCCCGATCGGGCCGACCGGCGCCGCAATCGCGAAGCCCATGCCGACCCCCGTCAGAAGCACACTCATGTCGTGCGGTCCTCGCCCGTCGCCCGTTGCCCGTTGCCCGTTGCCCGTCGTCCGATGTCCGATGTCCGATGTCCGATGTCCGATGTCCGATGTCCAGGCGGGATTCTGAGCGGACAGCGGCCCTCCTTCCATCGGATTCTTCCGGCCTATACTCGAGTTGTAGCGATTATTTCCGGCAAAACAGCTCATGACGAGAACCAACCCCGGCGTGGAACTGGACGACAGGGCCTGGCGGCTGCTGCTGGCGCTGCAGCGCGACGGGCGCGCCGCCCTCAAGACACTCGCCGGCGCGGCGGGACTGTCGATCGCCGCGACCGCCGAGCGCCTGCGGCGGCTGCAGGAGGACGGGGTCGTGCGGGCCGTCGCGGCGGACGTGGACGCGGCGAAGGCCGGCTACGGCGTGCGCGCGATCGTCGGCATCACCGCGGCCCAGCCGGGCAAGAAGGCCCTGCTCGACACGCTGCGGCGGGCGCCCGAGGTGCTCGAATGCCACCACGTGGCGGGCGCCGACTCCTACCACCTGATGGTCGTGGCGCGCGATCTCGGCGATCTGGAGCGTTTCCTGGGCTCGATCAACGCGTACGGCGAGACGCGCACGTCGATCGTGTTCTCCACGCCGATCCCCCGGCGGGGTCTGGTTCGGCCGGGGACCCCGCGCGGCCAGCCCTGAGCCACCCCCCGGCGTGCCGCGGCGAAGGCCGGGCGCAGGGCTCGTCGCCCGTGCCTGCGCTGCGATAATCGGACGATCTTCCGATCGGCGCTCCTCCAGGACATGAACGGGACCACACGCGCCGTGGCGCGATGCCTTGGCACGTGGGCGCGATACGGGCGACTCGCCGTGGCACTGCTGCTGATGCTGGCTGGCGTGACGGCCGCCGCGCAGTCCCCGGCCGCACCGCCCGAAAGGGTGCCCGACGGCACCGTGACGATCCACCTCTTTCGCGCCGACGGCTGTCCGCACTGCGAGAAGGCGCTCGATTTCCTGAAGCGCTACGAGAGCGAACCGCGGGTGAACGTGCGCGACTACGAGGTCGGCTCGGACCCGCGCAATTTCGAACGCTTCGAGCGGGTGCTGCGCGGGCTCGGCGCGGCGGACGTGGCCGTGCCGCTGGTCGTGGTCGGGCCGTGGTGGGTGATCGGATACCGCGATGCCGAAACGACCGGCGGCCAGATCTCGCGGCAGGTCGCGGACTGTCTCGCCGCGGGCTGCCCGGATCTCGTCGCATCGATTCTGGCGGGGCTGCCGCCCGATGCGCGACTGCCGGGATCGGCGACCAGCAGGGACCTGCCCGAGGCAGTCGATCTGCCGCTGCTCGGCCGCGTGCGCCTGGCCGATCTGTCGCTGCCCGCGCTGACCATCGTGCTGGCCGCGCTCGACGGCTTCAATCCCTGCGCAATGTGGGCGCTGGTGTTCCTGCTCGGCCTGCTGCTGGGAACCACCGATCGCCGACGCACCTGGATCCTCGGCCTGGCGTTTCTCGCCGGATCGGCACTCGTGTACTTCCTGATCATGGCTGCGTGGCTGAACGTGCTGCTGACCGTGGGCCTGGCGGCGTGGCTGCGCATCGCCGTCGGAGTCGTCGCGCTCGCGGGAGCCGCCTATCACCTGCACGACTACGCGACCAACCCCGAGGCGGTCTGCGAGGTGTCGCACGCCGGGCGCCGCCAGGAAATCCTGCAGCGGCTCAAGCGATTCGCGCTGCAGGAGCGGCTGTGGCCGTCGGTGCTGGGCGTCGTGGTGCTGGCGGTCGCCGTCAACCTGATCGAGCTGTTGTGCTCGGCCGGCATCCCGGCGGTGTACACGCAGACGCTGGCGTTGACGCCGATGCCCACGGGCATCTACTACGGCTACCTGCTGCTGTACATCCTGGTGTTCCTGCTCGACGACATCGTGATCTTCGCGGTGGCGATCACCACGCTGCGGATGACCGGATTCGGAGCGAAGTACGCAAGGGCGAGCCGACTGCTCGGCGGCCTGCTGCTTGCTGCGATCGGACTGATGCTTCTGTTCCGGCCGCAGTGGCTGTCGTTCTGAAGGCGGCGGCGGCGTCGCGTTCGCCCGGGCAGGCGGGCCCGGGCGGACGATGGTGCACCGCATTTGTTAACCTGCGCGTCCGGCGCCGTGCGCCGTCCATGCCAGGGGAGGTTCCGAGGTGTCCGACATCCACGCAGTGATCTGGGACTTCGGCGGGGTGATCTCGTCGAGTCCGTTCGAGGCCTTCCATCGCTTCGAGGCGCAGCGCGGGCTGCCCGCCGGCTTCCTGCGCACCGTCAACGCGACCAACCCGCACGACAATGCGTGGGCCCGGCTCGAGCGCAGCGAATTCGGCATCGACGCGTTCGACGAGGCGTTCGCGACCGAGAGCCGAGCGCTGGGCCACGAGGTGCGCGGGCGCGAGGTGCTGCCCTTGCTGGCGGGCGAGATCCGGCCCGCGATGGTCGAGGCGCTGCGCCGGATCAGCACCCGCCTGCAGACCGGCTGCATCACCAACAACTTCACGGCGATGGACGTCAGCCCGATGGGCAGCCTGTATCGCGCCGAGATCATGCAGATGTTCCACCACGTGATCGAGAGCGCGAAGGTCGGCCTGCGCAAGCCCGATCCGAGGATCTACCGG
>CAYGZN010000262.1:0-4892 GCA_964354355.1 uncultured Burkholderiaceae bacterium
CCTGCGCCGGCGCCGATCCGACCCCCTGCTGCGACGCCACGGGGTCGTCCGTACGCGCGACGGCTGCCGCATCCGCGGCCGGCTGCCCACCCTGGCGCTTCAGGCGCGCCCATCGGGACAGAAAACGCTCGTCGCTCACGACCGGCCGGGGCCGCGCTCGCGCTCGGCCATCCGCTCGAACTCGTCGCGCGACATGAACGACGGCTTCGCGCCGCGGCGCTTGCGACCCCGTTCAGGCCGGTAATGCAGCGCAACGAACTCGCCCAGCCAGGCCGCCATCTCGCCGGGCATCGGCACGCGATCGACCTGCTCGCCGCCGTCCATCCACCGGCCGGCTTCGTCGTAGCTCACGGTGACCGCAACCGGCTCCGGAGCGCCGGCAGCACGCTGCTGCCCGTGCGCCTCGTCCTGGGCGCGCTCGCGCGCCTGCGCCTGCTCCTGCTCCTGCCACGGGCGCCACTTGACGAAGATCGACGGCTCGTCGGTGGTCAGGTTCAGCCAATAGCCCGCGGCCTCGTCACGATGCAGGCCGATGCGCAGTTCGCCCGCGCCTTCGTCGGGCAACACCGCCGCGACCCGCCAGGCCGCGCGCGACCACGGACCGGGGCCGTTCGATCGTTCGAAGACCACGCACACGGGCACTTCGATCGGCTCGTCCGACGGAGTCGGCCCGACCGCGGCGCGATCAGGGCCGTCGTGCATCGTCGGTGCCTGCGGCTGGTAACATGCCCGCGATTGTAAGCCCATGACCGACCGCGTCGTCATCCCGATCGCCGAGCACCGCTACGATGCGGCGCTTCCGCACGTGCCGGCGCAGCCGGCCGCGCCGGACGGGCTCGCGTTGGACGCGCGCGGCCGGCGGCTGCAGGACCTGCGGATCTCGGTCACCGACCGCTGCAATTTCCGCTGCACCTACTGCATGCCGAAGTCGGTGTTCGACAAGGACTACGCGTTCCTGCCGCACGCGTCGCTGCTCAGCTTCGAGGAGATCGCGCGGCTGGTCCGCGTGTTCGTGGCGCACGGTGTCGAGAAGGTCCGGCTCACCGGCGGCGAGCCGCTGCTTCGCAAGGACGTGGAGCGCCTCGTGGCGATGCTGGCCGCGATCCACACGCCGGGCGGCACGCCGCTCGACCTGACGCTGACCACCAACGCGTCGCTGCTGGCGCGCAAGGCCGTCGCGCTGCGCGAGGCCGGCCTGCGCCGCATCACCGTCAGCCTCGACGGCATGGACGACGCCGTGTTCCGCGCGATGAACGACGTCGACTTCCCGGTCGCCGACGTGCTGGCGGGCATCGCCGCGGCCGAGCGTGCCGGGCTCGCGCCGATCAAGGTCAACATGGTCGTGAAGCGCGGCGCCAATGACGCGCAGATCGTGCCGATGGCCGCGCACTTCCGCGGCACCGGCCACATCGTGCGCTTCATCGAGTTCATGGACGTGGGCGCCTCCAACGGCTGGCGCATGGACGACGTGCTGCCCAGCGCCGAGGTCGTGCGCCGCATCCACGAGACCTTCCCGCTCGAGCCGGTCGGGGCGAACTACCCGGGCGAAGTCGCGCAGCGCTGGCGCTATCGGGACGGCGGCGGCGAGATCGGCGTGATCTCGTCGGTCACGCAGCCCTTCTGCAGCGACTGCTCGCGCGCGCGGCTCTCGACCGAGGGGCGCCTGTACACCTGCCTGTTCGCCACCGCGGGACACGACCTGCGCGCGCTGCTGCGCGGGGGCTTCGACGACGAGCAGATCGCCGCCTCGGTGGGCCACCTGTGGAGCCGCCGCGCCGATCGCTACTCCGAGCTTCGCTCCGCGCAGACCGCCGGATTGCGCCGCATCGAGATGAGCTACATCGGCGGCTGATTGGCGCCGCGCCCCGCCCCGAACGCCCCCGCCGTGCCCGAGCTGGTCCTGAGCCATCACCCGCGGCCCGTCACGACCACGGTCGACGCGGTCAACGAGCGCGGCGAGACGGTGCCCACGCCAATCGCGGGCGAACACCCGCTGACGCTGTACCTCGACAAGCGCGAGCTCGTCACGCTGATGACGCTGGGCGCCGCGCCCGAGGCGCTTGCGCTGGGCTACCTGCGCAACCAGCGGATCGTGCGTTCGATCGACGAACTGGCCGCGGTGCAGGTCGACTGGGACGTCGACTCGGTTGCGGTCACCTCGCGCAGCCTGGCGCGCGACGGCGTGACGATCTGGGAGCTGGCCGGGCGCGGCGACGAACTGGACCAGCGCCTGGGCCGGCGCACCGTCACGACCGGCTGCGGCCAGGGAACGGTGTTCGGCGGCCTGATGGACGAGCTCGAGGCGATCCGGCTGCCCGACGGGGTGCAGGTGACCGAGGCCGCCGTGTACTCGGTCATGGAGCAGGTGCGCCGTCACGAGTCGATCTACAAGGTGGCCGGCGCGGTGCACGGCTGCGCGCTGTGCACGAACCCGCTGTCCGGCGACGCGCGGATTGTGAACTTCGTCGAGGACGTGGGCCGGCACAACGCGGTCGATGCGATCGCCGGCTCGATGTGGATCGAGGGCGTCGACGGGCACGACAAGATCTTCTACACGACGGGTCGCCTGACCTCGGAGATGGTCATCAAGTGCGCCCAGATGGGCATCCCGGTGCTGCTGTCGCGCTCGGGGCTGACCGGCATGGGCCACGCAATCGCGCAGCGCCTTGGAATGACGATGATCGGCCGCTGCCAGGGACGCCACTACCTGCTGTTCACCGGCGCGCAGCGGTTCGTGCGTACGGGGCTGACCTCGTGATGACGACGATCGCGCGCGCCGACATCACCGGCATCGTGCTGGCCGGGGGGCTCGGGCGCCGGATGAGCGCCGACGGCCAGGGCGTGGACAAGGGCCTGGCGACGTTTCGCGGCCGGCCCATGGCGGCGCACGTGATCGAGCGACTGGCGCCGCAGGTGGCGACGACGGCCATCAACGCCAACCGCAACCTCGACGCCTGGCGCGCGTTCGGATTGCCGGTGTTCGGCGACGAGGTGGGCGGCTTTGCGGGCCCGCTCGCCGGGCTGCACGCCGCGATGGGGTTTGCGGCCACGCCGTGGCTGGTCACGGCCCCGTGCGACTCGCCGTTCCTGCCGGCCGACCTGGTCGCGCGGCTCGCGGCCGGCGCGGCGGCTGCCGACGCGCAGCTCGCCGTGGCGTGCACCGGCGATCAGCCGCACCCGGTGTTCGTGCTGGTGCAGCGCGCGCTGCGCGCCGACCTGCAAGCGTTCCTGGCCTGCGGACAGCGCAAGATCGATCGCTGGTACGCGCCGCTGCGGGTCGCCCGGGTGCCGTTCGAGGACGAGCGCGCCTTTCGCAACATCAACACGCCCGAAGAGCTGCGCGAGTTCGAATGACGAAACCATCGCTGTCCGAGATCGTCGGGTGCCTGTCCGACTACGACCCCGACGCGCTGCAGGTGGCCCGTGCGCGCGAGGTGATCGACCGGTTCGTCGTGCCGATCGACTGCGTCGAGAAGGTCGCGATCCGCGCCTCGCTCGACCGGGTGCTGGCGCGCGACGTCGTGTCGTCGATCGACGTGCCCGCGCACGACAACTCGGCGATGGACGGCTACGCGGTGCGTGCCGGGGACCTCGCTGCCGCCGGGGACACCGTGCTCGAGGTCGCCGGCACCGCGTACGCCGGGATCGCCTTCGACGGCGCGCCAGGCCCGGGCCAGGCGGTCCGCGTGATGACCGGCGCGGTGATGCCGCCCGGCTGCGACACCGTCGTGGTCCAGGAGGTGGTGTCGGTGCGGGGTGATCGGGTGGTGATCCCGCCGGGCCAGCAGGCAGGCCAGAACCGCCGGCTGCGCGGCGAGGACCTGCGCGCGGGGCGTGCCGCACTGCTCGCGGGCCGCCGGATCCGGCCCGCCGACCTGGGGCTGATGGCGTCGCTGGGCGTGGCGGAGGTCCCGGTGCAGCGACGCCTGCGGGTCGCCTTCTTCTCGACCGGCGACGAATTGCGCTCGATCGGCGAGCCGCTGGACGCGGGTTGCGTGTACGACAGCAATCGCTACACGCTGTTCGGCATGCTGACCCGCCTGGGCGTCGACGTCGTCGACATGGGCGTGGTCCCCGATTCCGCGCAGGCGCTCGAGTCGGCGATGCGCACGGCGAGCCGCCACGCCGACGCGATCGTGTCCTCGGGCGGCGTGTCCGTTGGCGAGGCCGACTTCACGCGCACGGTGATGGCCCGGCTCGGTGACGTCGCCTTCTGGAAGATCGCGATGCGCCCCGGACGACCGATGGCCTTCGGCCGTGTCGGCGACGCCTGCTATTTCGGGCTGCCGGGCAACCCGGTGGCCGTGATGGTCACGTTCCACTTCTTCGTTCGCGATGCGCTGATCCGGCTGATGGGCGCCAGCCCCCAGCCGCTGGTGCCCGCGCGGGTGCGCAGCGCCGAGGCGATGCGCAAGAAGCCGGGCCGCACGGAGTACCAGCGGGCGCGGCTGGTGCAGGCAGCCGACGGGTGTTACGAGGCCTGGATCACCGGCAGCCAGGGCTCGGGCGTGCTGCGCTCGATGAGCGAGGCCGACTGCCTGGTGGTCCTGGGCCACGACCAGGGCCACGTGGCCGCAGGGGACTGGGTCGACGCGATCCTGTTCGACGGTCTGGTCTGAACCGCGGGACCCGCCGGTCTGAGCCGCGGGTCCGGCGGGCCGCCGCGCGCCGACCCTAGCGCTTGACGGACATCGTGCCGGGCAGGCCCGCGTAGTACGCCGCGAGGTTCTCGATGTCGGCGCGGGTCAGAGGCGCCGCCTGCCCGCTCATGATCGCGTTCTTGCGGGCGCCGCCCTTGTAGTCCAGCAGCGCGCGCTGCAGGTAGTCGCGGTACTGGCCCGCCAGGCGCGGATAGGAGGGGTCGATCGGCGTGTTGCCGTCCTTGCCGTGGC
>CAYGZN010000263.1:0-4867 GCA_964354355.1 uncultured Burkholderiaceae bacterium
GCTGGGACACCGACTGGTTCTGGTGCTCGAAGAACGTCGGGGCGCAGGTGCCGTGGATTCGCCGCCTGTATGGCCGGCGCCGGCTGGGCTCGCGCACCTACCAGCGCATCATGCGCTGGAACAGCCGCCTCGGCGCCGCGCGGGCCCTCGAGCGGCTGCGACACGCGCACGTCGAGTCGGTGATCCAGGACGTCGACGTCCCAATCGAGCAGGCGGGCGAGTTCCTGGCGTTCTTCCAGCGCGAGGTCGGCATAGAGCCCGTGTGGATCTGTCCGGTCGTGGCCGGCCCGGCCGCGCAACGGTTCGTGCTGTACCCGATGCGCGCAGGCCGGTTCTATGTGAACTTCGGGTTCTGGGACGTCGTGCGCCGCTCCGAGCGGTTCGAGCCCGCGCACTTCAACCGGCTCGTCGAGGCCAAGGTCGGCGAGCTCGGCGGCATCAAGTCTCTGTACTCGGACAGTTTCTACTCGCGCGAGCAGTTCGACGCGCGCTACGGTGGCGATGCCTACCGGGCGCTGAAGGCGCGCTACGATCCGCGCGGCGTGTTCCCGGACCTGTACGAGAAATGCGTGCTGCGGCACTGAGCCTGCTGGCGGTGATGGCGGCGCTGGCCTGGCCGGCCGGTGGCGGCGCCGCCGCGCCGCAGCCGTCGGCGCAGGCACAGGCACAGCCGTCGGCACAGGCGCAGGCACAGGCGTCGGCACAGGCGCAGGCACAGGCACAGGCACAGGCGCAGGCACAGGCACAACCGCCGGGACAACTGTCGGGACAGCCGCCGGGACAGCCGTCGGTGTCCGGCGCGGTGCGCGCGGCACCCGAGGCCTCGCGCGACGCACTGCAGCGCCTGTACGCCCCGGTCGGCTATCGGCTGCTGTGGCTGGGCGCGCCGGGGGCGGCCGCGCAGGTGCAGGCCCTGACGGATGCGCTGGCGCGTGCCGACCGCCACGGCCTGGAGCCCGCCGACTACGATGCGGCGGGCCTCGCCACCGAGTGGGCCGCGATCGCGAACGCGCCGCCTGCCGATGCGGCCCGGGGCGCGCGCCTGGACGTGGCGCTGTCGAGCGTCGCCCTGCGATACCTGTCCGACGTGAACCGCGGCCGCGTCGCGCCCGAGCGGGTCCACCGCGACGTCGTGCTGGTGCGACCGCCGTACGACGCGCCGGCCCGCCTGCGCGACGCGCTGCAGGCGGGGCGTCTGGCGGCGCTGCTCGAGGAGGCGCCGCCGCGCCTGCCGCAGTACGCGAGGCTGGTGCGGGCGCGTGCGCACTACGCCGCGCGCACGGGCCGGCCGGCAGCGCCGCCGCTGCCCCCGGTGACGAAGCTCGAGCCGGGCGGCGACTATCGCGGGCTGGCGGCGCTGCGCACCACGCTCGTCGAACTCGGCGACCTCGACCCCTCGGTCGCGCTGCCCCCGCGCTACGAGGGCGCCGTGGTCGACGCCGTGCGTGCGTTCCAGGCCCGCCACGGCTTGGCCCCCGACGGTGTGGTCGGGCGCGCGACGCTCGCGGCGCTCGAGGTTGCGCCGGCGCAGCGCGTGCGCCAGATCGAGCTGGCCATGGAGCGCCTGCGATGGGTGCCCGAGTGGTCGTCGCGTCGGGTGGTGGTGGTCAACATCCCCGAGTTCGAGCTGCGGCTGTTCGAGGGCGAACCCGGCGCGGGCGCCGCTCGGGCGCTGGTCTGGCAGACCCCGGTGATCGTCGGCAAGGCCGCCGGCACGCGCACGCCGGTGTTCGTGGGCGACATGCAGTGGGTCGAGTTCTCGCCGTACTGGAACGTGCCGCCGTCGATCCTGCACAACGAGGTGCTGCCCCGGCTGCGACGCGACCCCGGCTACCTGGGCCGCGAGGACATGGAGTTCGTGCTTGCCGACGGGCGCGGCACCCGCACCGAGGTGTCGGCGGCGACGATCGACGCGGCAGCGCGCGGCGAATTGCGGGTGCGCCAGCGCCCCGGCGCGAAGAACGCGCTGGGCGGCGTGAAGTTCGTGCTGCCCAACACGATGAACATCTACCTGCACGACACGCCGACGCGCGCCCTCTTCGCGCAGTCGCGTCGCGACTTCAGCCACGGCTGCATCCGGGTCCGCGAGCCCGCGCAGCTGGCCGGCCGGCTGCTGGCCGAGGTGCCGTCGTGGACCGGCGAGCGCATCGGTGCTGCGATGCAGGCCGGGCGCACGCAGGTCGTGCGCCTGCCCGAGGCGGTGCCGGTCCTGGTGTTCTACACGACGGTCGTCGCCGATGCCGACGGCGCGCTGCGCTTCCTGCCGGACATCTACGGCTACGACCGCGAGCTCGACGCCGCGCTGCGCGCGCGACGCTGAACGCGACTCACCAGTGCCGAAAGCGGCCGGTGTCCAGGTGCACGAAGTTCGAGCCGGGGTAATAGCCGACGCCGCCGGCGCGCGCATCGAGCGCGGCCGTGCGCAGGTCCGACAGCGGCACGCCCGGCAGGCGCACGTCGATCGCGCGGCCCAGCAGATGCAGGCTCTGGCTGGCCACGCCGCCGCCGCCGCGGCGGCGCAGCGCCTCGTTGGTCTGCGCCGATCGGAAGCCCGAGACGACCTCGAAGGCGCCGTCGCGTCCGAGCGCGCGGGTCAGCGCGAACAGCTGCTCGAACAGCGCCGGGTCGATGGTCCCGATCGCGCCGGAGTAGTGGTCCCGCAGGAACTGGTTGGCGCGCGCCAGCGCCGACTGCACGTAGTCGCTGCCGACCGCGTACACGAGCGACAGCGACTCGCCGGTGTGCGTGTGGCGCAGCGAGATCGTGCGGGCATTCGGCAGTGCGGCCAGCGCGGGCGGGACGTACGCTGCGCCCGGCAGCGCCAGCGCGGTGGCGGTCGCCCGCTTCAGCAGGGTGCGGCGACGCAGGTTGCGAAGCGACGGCGAAGGGTTCATCGTGCGTGGGGCCCGGACACGGCGTGAGCGTCGACAGTCGCCATTCTGCCCGAAGCGGCGCGTCGTGGCTGCGCCGGGCTCGCCGCTGGTCGACCTGCGCGTACCGCCGGCGCGACGCAGGCCGCCCGGATGTGGCAAGGTACGGCAACGACCGGCGGACACCCGGCGCCCGATCGCCGCGATGAAGCCGCTCGACCCCGCCTCCAGCCCGCTGCTGACCGACCTGTACCAGCTGACGATGCTGCAGGCCTACGCCGCGCGGAACATGTCGGGCTCTGCCGTGTTCGAGCTGTTCGTTCGCAAGCTCCCGGCGACGCGCAATTTCCTGCTGGCAACGGGGCTCGGCACGCTGCTCGACTGGCTGGAGGGCTTGCGGTTCAGCGAAGCGGAGCTGGACTGGGTTCGCCGCTGCGGCCTGTTCGACACGGGCTTCGCGGACTGGCTGGGCGGGCTGCGCTTCGAGGGTGACGTCGACGCGCTCGAGGAGGGCACGCCGTTCTTCGCCGACGAGCCGCTGCTGCGCGTGACCGCGCCGCTGCCGCAGGCGCAGCTGATCGAGTCGCGCCTGGTCAACATCGTCCACTACCAGACGATGGTCGCGTCCAAGGCCGCGCGCTGCGTGCTGGCCGCGCCGGGCAAGCGCCTGATCGATTTCGGCCTGCGGCGGGCGCACGGCGCCGACGCCGGCCTGGCGGCCGCGCGCGCGGCCTGGATCGCAGGTTTCGACGGCACCGCCACCGCGCTGGCCGGCGCCGCAATGGACATCCCGGTGTTCGGCACGATGGCGCACTCGTTCGTGCAGGCGCATGCCGACGAGTCGCAGGCGTTCGAGACGTTCGCCGAAGTCTTCCCCGGCAACGCGGTGATGCTGATCGACACGTACGACACCGAGGCCGGTGCGCGCAAGGTCGTGGCGCTCGCGCAGCGCCTGCGCGAGCGTGGCATCGCGGTCCGGGGCGTACGCCTGGACAGCGGCGACCTCGATGCGTTGTCCAGGTCGGTGCGCGCGATCCTGGATGCGGGAGGCCTGCGCGAGGCGATTCTGTTCGCCAGCGGCAACCTGGACGAGCACCGCCTGCAGGCGCTGGTGAGCGCCGGTGCGCCGATCGACGCGTTCGGAATCGGCACGGCGCTGACCACCGTCGGCGATGCCCCGAGCCTCGACATGGTCTACAAGCTGCAGCAGTACGAGGGACGGCCGAGCCGCAAGCGCTCGGCCGGCAAGGCGACCTGGCCCGGGCCCAAGCAGGTGTGGCGCTGGACCGACGCGCAGGGCCGGCTGCTGCGCGACGAGGTCACGCTGGTGCACGAACGGCGCGATGCCCAGCCGCTGCTGTCCGCGGTGATGCGTGCCGGCCGCCGGCTGCGCGCCGACCCGCCGCTCGAGGCCATCCGTGCGCGTACCCGCGAGCAGCTGCAACGACTGCCCGCGCCGCTGGCCGGCCTCGCGCCGGCTGCCGCACACCCGGTCCTGATCAGCGACGAGGTCCGCGCGCTCGCCGATCGCGTCGACCGCGAACACGGGGGCTGAACGCGCCGCAGGCCGCGCTACATCTCGCCGCCGCCGAATCCCTGCGGCCCCGCTGCGCCCGCCGGTTCGGGCTTGCTCGCGATCATGCACGCCGTGGTCAGGATCAGTCCGGCGACCGACGCTGCGTTCTGCAGCGCCGTGCGCGTGACCTTGCAGGGGTCGAGCACGCCCATCTCGACCATGTCGCCGTACTGCCCGGTCGCCGCGTTGTAGCCGAAGCTGCCCGTCTCGGCGGCGACGCGATTGACCACCACGGAGGCCTCCTCGCCCGCGTTGGCCACGATACGGCGCATCGGCTCCTCGAGCGCGCGCGCCACCGTGCGGATGCCGGCATCCTGCTCGAGGTTGTCGCCGTGCATGCCGTCGATCGCCTTGCGCGCGCGCAGCAGCGCGACGCCGCCCCCGGGCAGCACGCCCTCCTCGACTGCCGCGTGCGTCGCGT
>CAYGZN010000264.1:0-4857 GCA_964354355.1 uncultured Burkholderiaceae bacterium
AGAACGTGCTGCGCCCGTTCATGCCGCGCCTCAGCGACCGGCGCTTCCTGGTGCTGATCCGCTCGGTGCTGGTGCTGTTCACCGCGGGCGCGCTGATGTTCGCGCTGAACTCGCGCAGCACGATGTACGAGATGGTGCAGAACGCCTACAAGGTCACGCTGGCCGGCGCGTTCATCCCGCTGACCTTCGGACTGTTCTGGCGACGGGCGACCACGCAGGGCGCGGTGCTGTCGGCGATCCTCGGCCTGGGTGCGTGGCTGTCGGCCGAGGCACTGGGCGCCGACGCGCTGGTGCCGCCGCAGTTCGTCGGCCTGCTCGCCGGGCTGGCGGGCATGCTGGTCGGGTCGCTGGGTCCACAGGTCTACACCGAGCGGCTGCCGCACGACGCGTACACCGGGGCCGGTCATCCGGGGCACGGCGCCCGCGCCGGTCACGGAGCCCACGGGACACACGGGACACACGGGACACACGGGACACACGGCGCGCACGGTGCACCGGGTCCACACGCCGGACACGGCTCGGGCGGCGCGGACTCGGGCCAGGACGCACCGCGCCGCTGATCGGTGCCGTGAACCGGCCCGGCGAGGATCGAGGGCCCGGTCGTCACCGGGCAATCAACTGCAGCGTGTCGATCCAGTCCTGCAGCTTGCCCTGCAATACCTTGCGCTGGGCCGGGGTGGCGCGCGACAGCATCGCCGCCGTGACCGCGTCGCCGTGCGCCATCGACTGCTCCAGCGTGAGCGCAGGCGCGGCCTGCGCGTGCGCGGCCCGCAGGAACGTGACGGGAGCCTGCGCGGCACGCGCGCTCGACTCGTCGGTGGTCCAGTAGCGCACCAGGTGCTCGCGCATCGCGCGCGTCGCCTCGGGGCTTCCCGGCGGCTGCACCCGGACCTTGTCGAGCAGCCCGACGAATTCCTGCTGGCGGGCGACCCGCCGTCCCATCCAGGCTTCCTCGCCGTCCGGAGCGTCGACGGCCATCTGTCTCGCCAGCCGTTTCTGCTCGTCGGTGACGTCGCCGAGAAAGAACTCGGCCCGCTCGATGTAGCGCTTCGCCCGGGCCTCGATGCGCTTGTCGGGCCCTGCGGGCAGCCACTCGCGGCGCAGCTTGTCGTTGCCGCGCTCGAGCTCGCCGCGCATCCGCGCGAGCTGCTCGGGCTGCAGCGTCTGCGCCACCTCGACGACGCCGGGGGCGGCCTGCTCGGCCAGCGGCCGCCAGCGCGCGGTGACGTCGAGCCGCCACTGGCGCACCTGCTGCTCGGTCACGGGTCCGGCCGCCACCTGGCCCTGGATCGAGCGCAGCAGCTCGACGTAGTCGGGAATCTGGGTCTTGCGGTGCCAGGCCTGCACCGACTCGATCTTCTGCGTGGCGGCGAGCCGCTGGTCCGCGCTCAGCGACACGTAGCTGTCGATCTGCCAGACGGCCAGCGTGGGCAGGTTGTCGTAGCCCAGCTTGGCCATCGAGCAGCTTGTTGCCGCGAGGCAACTGGCGACGAGCGGCGCCCAGAGCCCTCGGAGGCCCGTGCTACCATTCTTCGCGACACCCGGTTTTTTCACTCTAACTTCTTGATAATCAAAAGCTTTTCATGAACGTCGTGGTGCTGGCGGCCGGCATGGGCAAACGCATGCGATCGGACCTGCCGAAGGTGCTGCACGCGCTCGCGGGCAAGCCGCTGCTGGGGCACGTGCTGGACACCGCCCGCAGTCTATCGCCTTCGCGGATCGTGGTGGTGTATGGCCACGGCGGCGAGCGGGTGCCGCAGGCGCTCGCCTCCCCGGACCTGGCGTGGGCGCTGCAGGACCCGCAGCTGGGCAC
This sequence comes from uncultured Burkholderiaceae bacterium, assembly GCA_964354355.1. Classification (GTDB taxonomy): domain Bacteria; phylum Pseudomonadota; class Gammaproteobacteria; order Burkholderiales; family Burkholderiaceae_E; genus CAYGZN01. The sequence goes on from CAYGZN010000264.1 coordinate 1,814, forward strand.
CGGGCACGCCGTGATGCAGGCGGTGCCGCACCTCGTCGACAACGACACCACGCTGGTGCTGTACGGCGACGTGCCGCTCACCGAAGCCGCCACGCTGCGCGCACTGCTCGAGGCGGCCGGGCCCGAGCGGCTGGCCCTGCTGACGGTGGACCTGCCGGATCCGAGCGGCTACGGGCGCATCGTGCGCGACGCCGACGGCAGCCGGATCCTGAAGATCGTCGAGCACAAGGACGCCGACGCCGCGACCCGCGCGATCCGCGAAGTGAACACCGGCATCCTGGTGGCCCCGACCCGCGCGCTCAAGCGCTGGCTCGCCAGCCTGTCCAACGACAACGCCCAGCGCGAGTACTACCTGACCGACATCGTCGAGAAAGCGGTCGCGGACGGCGTTGCGGTCGTTTCGGCGCAGCCGCGGGCGGTGTGGGAGACGCTGGGCGTCAACAGCAAGGTGCAGCTGGCCGAACTGGAGCGGATCCACCAGCGAAACGTCGCCGAGGCGCTGATGGAAGCCGGCGTCGGCCTGGCCGATCCGGCGCGCCTGGACGTGCGCGGCACGCTCGCCTGCGGGCGCGACGTGTGGATCGACGTCGGCTGTGTCTTCGAGGGCAGCGTGGTGCTGGGCGACCGGGTGCGCATCGGCGCGCACTGCGTGCTGCGCGACGTCCACGTCGACGCCGACACCCAGATCCTGCCACTTTGTCACATCGAGCAGACGCGGATCGGCGCACGATCGTCGGTCGGGCCGTTCACGCGGACCCGGCCCGGCACGGTGCTGGGCGAGGACAACCACGTCGGCAACTTCGTCGAGATGAAGAACACCCGGATGGCGGCGCACGCCAAGGCGAGCCACCTATCGTACATCGGCGATACTGTGGTCGGCGAGCGGGTCAACATCGGCGCGGGCACGATCACCTGCAATTACGACGGCGCCAACAAGCACCAGACGGTGATCGAGGACGACGCGTTCATCGGCAGCGATTCGCAGCTGGTCGCACCGGTGCGGATCGGCCGGGGCGCGACGCTGGGGGCGGGCACGACGCTGACCAAGGACGCGCCGGCCGGTCAGCTGACCGTCTCGCGCGCCAAGCAGGTGTCCATCGCCCACTGGCAGCGGCCGGTCAAGGTCAAGAAGCCGTCGTGAGCGCAGCAGTCGGGCCGTAGCGCAGCCCCGGTCGGCCACTTTCAAGGAGCTCCGCCATGTGCGGCATCGTCGGCGCAGTCGCGCAACGCAACATCGTCCCGATCCTGATCGAGGGCCTGAAGAAACTCGAATACCGCGGCTACGACTCCGCCGGCATCGCGATCCGCAACGGGCGCATGCAGCGGGTCCGCTCGGTGGGCCGGGTGGCCGACCTCGAAGCGCGCGCGCACGAAGTCCACGCCGACGCCCCGACCGGCATCGCCCACACCCGCTGGGCGACCCACGGCGGCGTCAACGAGAAGAACGCGCACCCGCACGTGTCGGAAGGCCGCGGCCACCAGGTCTCGGTGGTGCACAACGGCATCATCGAGAACCACGAGGCGCTGCGCCAGCGGCTCAAGGCACAGGGCTACCAGTTCCTGTCCGACACCGACACCGAGGTCATCGCACACCTGCTGCACTCGCGGGTCGCCGACGGCCAGCCGCTGTTCAAGGCGGTCCAGCAGACCGTTCGCGAGCTCGAGGGCGCCTATGCCATCGCCGCGATCAGCATGGCCGAGCCGCACACCGTCGTCGGCTCGCGCCGCGGTTCGCCGCTGCTGCTGGGCGTGGGCCGCGACGGCACCGGCCGGGGCGAGAACTTCCTGGCGTCCGACACCTCGGCGCTGCTGCAGGTGACCAAGTACGTCGCGTACCTGGAAGAAGGCGACGTCGTCGAGATCCGCCTGGACGGTTACAGCATCGTCGACGCCCAGGGCCAGCCCGCGCAGCGCCCGATCGTCGAGAGCCAGCTGTCGGCCGACGCGGTCGAGCTGGGCAAGTACGCCCACTACATGCAGAAGGAGATCTTCGAGCAGCCCGGCGCGATCGCCAACACGCTCGAGATGGTCACCAGCGCCACCGCGCTGTCCTCGGGGCTGTTCGGCGCCGAGGCCGAGGAAATCTTCACGCGCACGCGCCAGGTGTCGATCATCGCCTGCGGCACCAGCTTCCACTCGGGGCTGGTGGCCAAGTACTGGATCGAGGCGCTGACCGGGCTGCCGTGCAACGTCGAGGTGGCCAGCGAGTACCGCTACCGCGAGTCGGTGTCGCTGCCCAACACGCTGCTGATCACGATCTCGCAGTCGGGCGAGACCGCCGACACGCTGGCCGCGCTGCAGCACGCGCAGTCATGCGGGCTGACCGACACGCTGACCATCTGCAACGTGCCCGAGTCGGCGCTGATCCGCCAGTCGAAGCTGCGATTCCTGACCCGCGCCGGCCCCGAGATCGGCGTGGCCTCGACCAAGGCGTTCACGACCCAGTTGGCCGCGCTGTTCGTGCTGACGCTGGTGCTGGCCAAGATGCGCGGGCGCCTGACGCTGGAGCGCGAGAAGGAACTGCTGGCGCAGCTGCGCCACCTGCCGGCGGCGATCAACAAGGTGCTGCAGGTCGAGCCGTTCGTCGCGCACTGGGCGCACCGGTTCGCGACCAAGGCGCACGCGCTGTTCCTGGGCCGCGGCGTGCACTTCCCGATCGCGATGGAAGGCGCGCTCAAGCTCAAGGAGATCACCTACATCCACGCCGAGGCCTACCCGGCGGGCGAGCTCAAGCACGGCCCGCTGGCGCTGGTGGACTCGCAGATGCCGGTGGTCGTCATCGCGCCCAACGACGCGCTGATCGAGAAGCTCAAGAGCAACCTCCAGGAAGTGCGCGCACGCGGCGGCGAGCTGTTCGTCTTCGCCGACGAGGACACCCGCATCGAGCCGTCCGACGGCGTGAACATCATCAACCTGGTCGACCACGCCGGGCTGCTGTCGCCGATCCTGCACGTGATCCCGCTGCAGCTGCTGGCCTACCACGCCGCCCTGGCCAAGGGCACCGACGTCGACAAGCCGCGGAATCTGGCGAAATCCGTCACCGT
>CAYGZN010000265.1:0-4836 GCA_964354355.1 uncultured Burkholderiaceae bacterium
TCTGGAAGCTCGCGCTCGACGCATTGCGGCAGCACAACGGCACCGGGCTGCTGATGCACCCGTTCGAGAACTACTCGGCAGGCAGCCTGGACGTCGTTCGCGAGATGCTGCAGGACCCGGCGACCGTGATGGGCCTGGCCGACGCGGGGGCCCACGTCGGGCTGATCTGCGACGCGGCCGCCCCGACGTTCCTGCTGCAGCACTGGGCCCGCGACCGACGCCGCGGCCCGCGACTGCCGCTGGAATTCCTGGTGCACAAGCAGACGCGCGCCACGGCGCTCGCCTACGGCCTGGCCGACCGTGGCCTCGTTGCGCCCGGCATGAAGGCCGACCTGAACGTCATCGACTTCGAGGCGCTGGGGCTGCACCGGCCCCAGGTCGTGCACGACCTGCCCGCGGGCGGCAAGCGGCTGATCCAGCGCGCCCGCGGCTATTCGCACACCTTCGTGTCGGGCGTGGAAATCCTGCGCGACGACGAACTGACCGGCGAACTGCCCGGGCAACTGGTGCGGGGTTGATGCGCCGGCCCTGCGGCGCTACTTCTCCTGCAGCCGGTACACGTAGTCGACCAGCAGGTTGATCTGCGTGCGCGCGTACGCTTGAGCATTGCTCGACATGCCGGGCGACTGCGCAATCGCCTGGGCACGATAAGTGGCGCCCCAGATCGGCATCTCGCGCGTGCCATGGCCCGGCACCACCTTGGCGCCATCGATCACGTCGTAGACGCGCTGCGCCGGAAACGCACCGCCGTTCGTCTTGGTCAGCCGCGTCAGGTCCGACGGCGCCCGCGTCAGGAACTGCTTGAAGTGGCCGTCGCCCTTCCCGGTGGGACCGTGGCAGCCGGCGCAGCTGGCCGTGTACTCGGCCTTGCCATAGTCGACGTCGACGGTCTGGGCCAATGCGCCCGACGCCAGCGCCCACGCGGCGGCCGAAACGAACAGCAGGGAAAGATTGGAGGGTTTCATCGATTTCTCCTCAGCAAAGGAGTGTTGCGCCCAACACGGCGTGCCGGTCCGCTTCAATTGAAGCTTCCTCGCACTGCGGCCGATGGCCTTTGACGGCGATCAATCCGCCTCGCGTTAGTTGTCGTGCGTTCGTCGGCCCGCGTCCGGGCGGGTTAGGCGGCCCGCCCCGGCGTGCGGTCGGGCCATTCGGCCTGCATGCCCGCTCGTCACGGGCTTGTCTCTATACTGTGGCGCCCAGGCTCGCACGAGGACTCCGACCATGAGCCGGACAGAACTCCGGGCGGCGCCGCGGTTCGTCGCGTCGCGCCCGGCAATCATGCGCCGCGCCGCGCTCGCCGGCGCGCTCGCAACGACGCTCGCGGCCTGCACGAGCGCGCCGCGGCCCGCGGTGTACGAGCGCGAGACGTTCAGCACGCAGAGCCCGTACTCGCGCAGCTTCCCGGTGCCCGCGGCCACGACCTGCGACGCCGCGCGCCGCGCGCTGCTCAGCCAGGGCTACGTCGTCAGGCCGGCCGCCGCCGACGTCGTCGATGGCCGCAAGAGCTTCCAGCCCGACGACAAGACCCACGTGCAGATCGAGTTCCACGTGGTCTGCGCGCCCAACGTCGCCGAGTCCGGCGGCAGCACCGCGTTCGTCAACGCGGTGCAGGACCGCTACACGCTGAAGAAGACCAGCACGTCGGCGAGCGTCGGCGTCGGCCCGATCGGCTCGATCTCGGTGCCGTTCTCCTCGAGCGACGATTCGCTGGTCAAGGTCGCCTCCGAGACGATCCCCGCCGGCCGCTTCTACGGCGCATTCTTCGAGCTGGTCGAGCAGTTCCTCGCCGAGCGGCCGGACGCGGAGGCCCCGCGCTAGTACGCGTGGTGCTGCGCCCGGGTCGATCTCGACGGCCCAGGCCAAGCTGCGCTTCCACCTCGTCGAGGGTCAGGGTCTTCGTCTTGCCCTTTTCGATCAGCGCCAAGCGCTTCTGCGCGAGGTAGAGATCCTCCAGGTCGTCGATGTACACGACGATGGCCTCGCCGGCTCCGCAGTCCGGGCGTATTCGAAATGGCGGTCGAGCACCCCTGGGCCCGCACAACTATTGATGCTATAGTGCATCATTCTTGATGCCAAGATTTCGTATGAGAACCACTGTCACCATTGATGATGAGCTCTATCAGCGGGCATTGGACGTCGCCGATCCGGGAATGGACAAGGGCGACCTGTTTCGTGAAGCGATGAAGGTGTTCGTGCGAGTGCAGGCAGGCAAACGGCTTGCGGCCGTGGGCGGCAAAGCCCCAGCGATGAAGGACATTCCCCGGCGCCGACCTGGGGAAGTTCCGGCCCGGTGACCCTGGTCCTCGCGGATACATCCGTCTGGGTTGCGCATTTCCGCCGCGCCAACCCAGTGCTTCAGTCGCTGCTTGCAGCAGACCAGTTCGTGTGCCACCCGCTCGTCGTGCTTGAACTCGCGTGCGGGACTCCGCCGGCGCCGCGCGGGCGCACGATCGGCGATCTCAGGACGCTCCAGCAGGCTGTCGTCGCGACGACCGACGAGACGCTCGCCCTGAGCGAAAGTGCGCAACTCCAGGACTCGGGCTGTGGCGCCCTTGACATGGCATTGCTCGCCTCCGTCCTACTCACGCCGGACACAATGCTCTGGACACTGGACAAGAAACTTGACGCCTTGGCGTCGCGCTTGGGTGTGGCTTTCAGAACGCCCGGCCAGGGACGGCCCTCGCTTATCTAATTCGTTCTCTGCTCGATCAGTCCCAAGCCCGTGATCACTTGCGCTGCGGGGTATGCGGCGTTCATGTCGTGCCCTTTCAGGTGGCTCGCTGCCTTGTACGGGCCAGTCGGCAAGCCTGGAGAGCAGACCGGGCAGCGGCCCGCATCGAGCCGTCGGTGATTCGGCGCGCAACGAGGCCCACGCGGCCAGGGAGCGAACATTGCGTGGCATTGCAGCGCCTGCATCACAGCGTCTTGATGCTTCAGCGTCTCAATGTGATGCTCCAGCGTCTCAATGCTGAGTTTCACACTTGCCAGCGGGCCCGCCCATGTCTACTGCCGACGTCGTCCGCTCCACCCTGTACCTCGACGCCGAACTGCATCAGGCGCTTCGCTAGAACGGATAGTGCCGCGGCGTCGTCTGCACGGTGATCCAGCGCAGGTCGGTGAACTCGGCCACGCCGGCGCGCCCGCCGAAGCGCCCGATGCCGCTGGCCTTGACGCCGCCGAACGGCATCTGCGCCTCGTCGTGCACGGTCGGCGCGTTGACGTGGCAGATGCCCGACTCGATGCGGCGCGCCACCTGCATCGCGCGCGCGATGTCGCGACCGAACACCGCGGCCGACAGGCCGTAGGCGTTGTCGTTGGCGCACGCGATCGCCGCCTCGACGCCGTCGACGCGCACCACGCACTTGACGGGCCCGAAGGTCTCCTCGTGGTAGATCTTCATGTCCGGCGTCACGTGATCGAGCACCGTCGCCGGCATCAGCGTGTTCTGCGCCTTGCCGCCGCACACCAGCTTGGCGCCCTTGGCGAGCGCGTCGTCGATCAGCGCGTTGCAGCGCTCGACCGTCGCCATGCCGATCACCGAGCCCAGCACGACCGGCTCGGGTTTGCGCGGGTCGCCCAGCGGCAGCGCCTTGGCCTTGGCGACGAACTTCGCGACGAAGGCGTCGGCGACGCGGTTGTCGACGATGATCCGCTCGGTCGACATGCAGATCTGCCCGGAGTTCGCGAAGCAGCCGAAGGCCGCGCCGTTGACGGCGTCGTCCAGGTCGGCGTCGTCCAGCACCAGCAGCGGCGCCTTGCCGCCGAGTTCCAGCACGACCGGCTTGAGGTACTTCGCGCAGGTCAGCGCGATCAGCTTGCCGACCTTGGTCGAGCCGGTGAAGTTCACGCGCCGCACGGCCGGGTGCGCGACCATCGCCTCGACGACCGCGGCCGCGTCGGCCGGCGCGTTGGTCACGTAGTTGACGACGCCGGGCGGAAAGCCGGCGTCCTGGAACGCCTCGACGATCAGCTGGTGGGTCCGCGGGCACATCTCCGAGCCCTTGAGCACGACCGTGTTGCCGCACGCCAGCGGCGTGGCGATCGCGCGCACGCCCAGGATGATCGGCGCATTCCACGGTGCGATGCCCACCACGACGCCGGCCGGCTGGCGCACCGCCATCGCCAGGCTGCCGGGCACGTCCGACGGGATCACCTCGCCGGCGATCTGCGTGGTCAGTGCCGCGGCCTCCTGGATCATGCCGACGGCCAGCATCACGTTGAAGCCGGCCCACATGCCGGTGGCGCCGGTCTCGGCCGGCACGGCCTCGATGAACTTCGGGGTCTTGGCCTCGAGCGCGGCAGCGGCCTTGAGCAGCAGCGCGCGCCGCTCGCCGGGGCCGGTCTGGCTCCAGGTCTTGAAGGCTTCGGCGGCGGCCTCCACCGCGGCGACCGCGTCGGCCGGCGTGGCCGCCGGCGCACGCGTCGCCACGCTGTTGTCCAGCGGGTTGCGGCGCTCGAACGTGGCGCCGTTCTCGGCACCCACGGCCAGGCCGTTGATCAGCATCGACAGGTCGGACATCGGGTTCTCCTTCGGGGTCTTGGATGCGGTTCCCAGGTAGGCCTGGCGGATCACGCTCGAGCGGGCCAGCAGCGACGACGGTCCGCCCGCGACCAGCCGGCCGCGCTCCAGCACGTGGCCGCGGTCGGCCACGGCCAGCGCCTTGCGCACGTTCTGCTCGACCATCAGCACCGTGGTGCCCGTGTCGGCGATGCGTCGCGCGATCGCGAGCAGCTCGTCGACCATCCGGGGCGCCAGGCCCAGCGACGGCTCGTCGAGCATCAGCAGGCGCGGCGCGCTCATCATCGCGCGTGCGACCGCCACCATCTGCTGCT
>CAYGZN010000266.1:0-4831 GCA_964354355.1 uncultured Burkholderiaceae bacterium
CGGGAAGCTCGATGCCGTACGAGGGCGCCTCGATGGCCATCCTGCGCAGGTAGTCGGTGCCGATCTGGTGGCCGAGCCCACGCGAGCCGCAGTGGATGCTGACCAGGACGTCGCCGGCGGCGATCCCGTACGCCCGTGCGGCGGCCTCGTCGTACACCGCGTCGACCACCTGCACCTCGAGGTAGTGATTGCCGGAGCCGAGCGTGCCGACCTCGTCGCGCTGGCGGCGCTTGGCCTGGTCCGACACCCGCTGCGGGTCGGCACCCGCGACGGCGCCTCCTTCCTCGATCCACTGCAGGTCCTCGTGCGCGCCCCAGCCCTGGTCGACCGCCCAGCGGGCGCCACCGCGCAGCATCGCGTCGAGCGCTGGCGGCGACAGCTCAATGGCGCCGGTGCTGCCCAGGCCGGCGGGCACGGCGTGAAAGAGCGCATCGGCCAGTCGCGACGCCTGGGCGGTGACCGTGGCGGCGTCCAGCCCGGTCCGCAACGTGCGCACGCCGCACGAAATGTCGAAACCCACGCCGCCGGCCGATACGACCCCCCCGTCGTCGGGGTCGAAGGCGGCGACGCCGCCGATCGGGAATCCGTAGCCCCAGTGGGCATCGGGCATCGCGTAGGACGCGCCGACGATTCCCGGCAGGCTGGCGACGTTGGCCACCTGCTCGGCGACCTTGTCGTCCATCGCGCGGATCAGCGATTCGTCGCCGTAGAGGATTCCCGGCACTCGCATGCGGCCCTGCTTCGGCAGGCGCCACCGGGTGTCGGACAGTCGTTCGAGTCGCGAGAGTTCCATGGTGGGGTCCGTTCGTCTTCCCGTTCACACGTCGACCACGCACTGCGCGATCCACCGCCCGTCCGGCCGCCGGCCCACGACCAGTTCGGCGAAGGTGGCGCCCTTGACCTCGGCGGCGGGCTGGTGGCGGGCGATGTCGATTGGCTCGCCCCAGGCACGCGCTGCGAGGCTTGACCCGCTGATCGTGACCTCGACCTCCGAGAACAGCATCCGGCGCGTGGCGATCTCGTAGATCAGCGCGTCCAGCAGCGCCAGCAGCAGCAGGCCGTCGTCGGGTCCGTCGACGGCGATCGGCACCGCGGTGCTCGCGCGGACCTTGGCCGGGTCGGTGATCGTTGCGGTCAAAGCCAGCGCGGCAGCCGCGAAGGCCGCTTCCTTGGAGGCGCCGATGCCGCGAACGCCGACGTCGGCCTCGTGCGGGAACAGCTCCCACCGAGGCTCGCGCAGCGCGGCCGCGGCGCGGCCCGTCATCGGTGCCGCCCGCCGGCGCGGCCTGCGCACCGCCCGACACGCAGCACCGTCGGACCGTCCGAGGATTGCCTCCCCGGCGTGGAGCCGCCGCGCAGTCCGGACATCTTGCTGCCCCTCGAGGTGTCGGGTTCCACGATAGCACGGCCCCTGATGCATACTTCGCTGACGCTTCCCGCAAAGAGGTCCGCCCCATGTCTCCGTCGACGATCCAGGTGACCGAAACGGCCCGATTCCTCGGTGCCGGCTCGGCGACCGCGACACTGACCGCGCAGGCCCGCGAACTGATCCCCGGCGGGACGTCGCGGTTGCACTACGTGTTCGAGCCGTATCCGATCTATGCGCGCAGCGGGGCCGGCTGCCGGCTGACCGATGTCGAGGGCGACGCGCGCATCGACTGCCTGAACAACATGACCGCGCTGATCCACGGCCACTGCAACGCCGACGTGAATGCGGCCGTGATCGAACAGCTCGGGCGCGGCGCGAGCTTCTCGGAGCCGTCCGAGCCGGAGGTGGCGCTGGCGCGCCTGTTGGTGCAGCGCGTGCCGTCGCTCGAGCGGGTGCACTTCCGCAGCTCCGGCACCGAGGCGGTGATGATGGCGATCAAGCTGGCCCGGGCGTTCACCGGTCGCGACATGATCGCCAAGTTCGAGGGCGGCTACCACGGCTACTACGACTACGTGCAGATGAGCGTGCTGTCGACGCCCGCCAACTGGGGCGACGCGCAGGCGCCGCACAGCGTGCCCAGCTCGGGCGGGCTGTCGCGTGCGGTCGAGCAGGAAGTGCTGACGCTGCCCTTCAACGACCCCCAGGGGGTGGAGCGGCTGCTGCAGCAGCACGGCGGGCGAATTGCCGCGCTGCTGGTCGAGCCGCTGTCGAACCGCTCGGGCATGGCGCTGCCGGCGTCCGGCTTCCTCGACTTCCTGCGCGAGGTCACCCGGCGTCACGGCATCCTGCTGATCTTCGACGAGGTCATTGCATTCCGGGTCGGTCCGCAGGGCGCCCAGGGACGCTACGGCGGCGCGCCGGACCTGACCGCGTTCGGCAAGATCATCGGCGGGGGCCTGCCCATCGGCGCGGTCGGTGGCCGCGCGGACGTCATGGGCCTGCTCGATCCCACGCGCGGTCCCGCCCGCGTGATCTCGGGCGGCACCTACAGCGGCAACCCGCTGTCGGCTGCCGCCGGCGCGGCGACGCTGCGCCTGCTCACGGCGACGCAGTTCGAGCGGCTCGACGCCCTCGGGCGGCGGATGCGCGAAGGCATCAACTCGATCTTTCGGGCCACCGGGCAGCCCGCGCAGGCGAGTGGCGACGCGTCGCTGTTTCAGCTCGTGCCGACCGACCGGCCGATCGAGAACTACCGCAGCATCCCGCGCGACGCGGCCGCGACCGCGTGGCTCGACCGGCTGCACCACGGCCTGCTGCGGGCCGGGGTCATCGTCTCGAACCGCGGCCTGGGCTGCCTGTCGACGGCCATGGACGAGGCCGACGTCGACGAATGCCTCGGGGCGTTCGAGCAAGCCGTCGCGGGCATGCGGGTCTGAGGGCCGGCCGCCGCGCACGCGCGACGCAGGCGGCCGCGCGCGTCGCGATGCGCGGATCGAAATTGTCGTGGATCGGAATTGTTGTGGCCACCGGCCCGATCGGGTGGTAGCGTTTCGCCAGAGGCGTTTCGCCGGAGTCTGCGCGGCCGAACGAAACGCGGGCGAAGGCGCAACGCGAGCAGGCGCGGGCGCAACGCGGGTGCCCGCAGACGACACCACAGGAGGAGCGCCGATGCTCGAGGAATCCGTCGCGGACCGGCCGAACCGCAGGCGTGTGCCGCGGGCGACCTTCGACGAATCCAGGCGGCGGATCGCCGCGGCCAGCCGGCACATGCCCGGTGGCGTGTCGAGCAACTTCCGCCACGGCATCAGTCCGACGCCGCTCGTGTTCGACCGGGCCGAAGGCCCGTGGCTGTTCGACGTCGACGGCAATCGGCTGATCGACTACTACCTCGGCATGGGACCGATGATCCTGGGCCATACCCCCGAGGTCGTGCGCGCGGCGGTTGCCGCGCAACTCGAGCGGGGCATCCTCTTCGGCGGCCAGAGCGCGGTCGAGGCGGAAGCGGCGGAGCTGTTCTGCTCGATGGTGCCGTGCGCCGAGAAGCTGCGCTTCGCCGGCTCGGGCTCCGAGGCCGTGCAGGCGGCGCTTCGCCTGGCACGCGCCGCGACCGGCCGCAGCGTCGTCGTCAAGTTCGAGGGGCACTACCACGGGTGGATGGACAGCGTGCTGGTGTCCGTGTCGGCCACGCCGCAGACCGCGGGCGATCCCGGCCACCCGAATCGCATTCCCGGCAGCACCGGCCAGGACGCGTCCGCGTGGGCAGCGGTGGACGTGCTGGGCTGGAACGACCTGGCGCGCGTCGAGGCGCGGCTGGCCGGCGGCGACGTCGCGGCCGTGATCATGGAGCCGGCGATGTGCAATGCGGGCGCGATCCTGCCGGCGCCGGGATATCTCGAAGGGGTGCGGGCGGCGTGCACGCGCCACGGCACGGTGCTGATCTTCGACGAAGTGATCACCGGGTTTCGCGTCGCGCCCGGCGGTGCGCAGCAGCTGTTCGGGGTCACTCCCGACCTGGCGACGTTCGGGAAGTGCGTCGCCAACGGCTTTCCGGTTGCGGCCGTCGCGGGCCGCGCAGACCTGCTCGAGCAGTTCGCGACCGGCGGGGCCCTGCACGGCGGCACCTACAACGCCCACCCGATCAGCATGGCCGCCACGCTGGCCACGCTGCGGGCGCTGGCCGACGGGCAGGTGCTGCAGGCGATCGAGCCGCACGGGCGCCGACTGATGCAGGGCATCGCGGCGTCGCTCGCGGCCGCCGGGATTCCCGCGACGGTCTCGGGCTTTCCGCAGATCTTCCACGTGGCGTTCGGACCGACCGAGCCGGCGCGTGACTATCGCGGCCTGATGCACATGGATCGCGCCCGCTACGTGCGGTTCTGCTGCGCGCTGCTGGAGCGCCGGGTGAGGGTGCTCGAGCGCGGGGCCTGGTTCCTTTGCGCGGTCCACGACGGCGCCGTGGTCGACGAAACGCTGGCAGCGGTCGCCGAGGCGGCGGGCGAGGTCTAGCCCCGATGCGCGTCGCACTCGGCTCGATGATCCAGGAGACCAACACGCTGGTGCCGTTCAGGACCGGCATGCAGGGGTTTCTCGACCACTACGTGCGCCGCGGCGACGAGATCCTGGCGGGCTTCGGCCCGGCCCGGGTCGAGATTCCGGGAATGCTGGCCGTGCTGCGGCAGGAAGGGGTCACGCCCGTGCCGCTGCTGGCTGCGTATGCGGCCTCGGGCGGGCCGGTGCGGCGCGAGACCTTCGAGGTCCTGCTCGGCGATCTGCTGGCGCGCCTCCGGGCGGCCGGGCACGTGGACGGCGTGCTGCTCGCGCTGCACGGCGCGATGGCGCTCGACGACGCCGACGACGCCGAGGCCGAGATCATCGGGCGCGTGCGTGCGCTGCTGCCGCCGGGCACGCCGATCGGCGTGTCGCTCGACCTGCACGGCCATGTCACGCCGGGCATGCTGCAGC
>CAYGZN010000267.1:0-4825 GCA_964354355.1 uncultured Burkholderiaceae bacterium
AGGTGAGCAGGTTCTGCAGGTAGTCGAGCAGCGCCGCGGACGTGCGGATCTGGCGCAGCGCCTGCTGGAACTCCACCAGGTCGACTGCCGTGATCCTCGGCTCGAGCCGTGCGAGCAGGTCGCGGCGGTCGTGGCCTTCGAGCAGCGCGCGCTCGGACTTCGGGTCGGGGTAGCCCAGCTCGATGCACATCAGGAAGCGGTCGAGCTGCGACTCGGGCAGCGGGAAGGTGCCGATCTGGTCCTGCGGGTTCTGGGTGGCGATGACGAAGAACGGGTCGGGCAGGCGGTGTGCGTGACCGTCGATCGAGACCTGCCGCTCCTCCATCGCCTCGAGCAGCGCGCTCTGCGTCTTGGGCGACGCGCGGTTGATCTCGTCGGCCAGCAGCACCTGCGAGAACACCGGGCCGGGGTGGAACACGAACCGCGAATCGGCGCGGTCGTACACGGAGACGCCGACGATGTCGGCCGGCAGCAGGTCGTTGGTGAACTGCACGCGCTTGAACTGCAGGCCGAGCGAGATCGCCAGCGCGTGCGCCAGCGTCGTCTTGCCCACCCCGGGCAGGTCCTCGATCAGCAGGTGCCCCCGCGCCAGCAGGCAGGCCAGCGCCAGGCGGATCTGGGGCTGCTTGCCGACCACGACGCTGCCGACCTGGGCGGCGACCGCCTGGATTCTCTCGAGCATGGGGACCTTGGGGTTATCGCGGTCGAGTGTAATCTACGGTCCTGGGCCTGCCGGTCGTCGGCCGACGACCGGTACGCCGACGGGGCGGCGGTGTCGCGTCCCTGTCTGTTTTCTTGCGCATCGGCCCGCAAACAACCCAGGAGGCGCCATGGCAGCGGTACCCCGACCCGACGACGACCTCGTGACGTGCGAGCCGCGCGGCGCGGTCCGCTGGGTCACGCTGAACCGGCCCCGGGCCTTCAACGCGTTGTCCGAGGGCCTGCTCGCCCGTCTGCAGGACGAGCTCGATCGCATCGGCGCCGAGCCCGATGCGCGGGTCGTCGTCATCGCCGGGAGCGGCCCCGCGTTCTGCGCCGGGCACGACCTGCGCGAGATGCGCGCCGCGCCCAGCGAGGACTACTATCGGCGGCTGTTCGCGCAGTGCAGCCGGATGATGATGACGATCCAGCGCATGCCGCAGCCGGTCATCGCGCGCGTGCACGGCATCGCCACCGCCGCCGGCTGCCAGCTGGTGGCGATGTGCGACCTCGCGGTGGCCGCCGACGACGCACGGTTCGCGGTGTCGGGCGTGAACCTGGGGCTGTTCTGCTCGACGCCGTCGGTGCCGCTGTCGCGCAACCTGACGCGCAAGGCCGCGCTGCAGATGCTGCTGACCGGCGACTTCATCGACGCGCAGCAGGCGCTGCGCGAGGGTCTGGTCAACCAGGTCGTGCCCGTGGCGGACCTGGACGGCGCCGTTCAGGCGCTCGCGCAGAAGATCGTCGCCAAGCCCCGCGCCGCCGTCACCGCCGGCAAGGGCCTGTTCTACCGGCAGCTGGAGATGGGCATCGAAGCGGCCTACCAGCTGGCCGGCCAGACGATGGCCTGCAACATGATGGACCCGGCCACGCTCGAAGGCGTGCAGGCGTTCATCGAGAAACGCAAGCCCAACTGGTAAGGAGTCGAACCGCATGACCTCGATCGCCGGCCTCGTCAACCGCCAGGTGCGCCTGGCTTCCCGCCCCGTGGGCATGCCGACCCGTGCCAACTGGCAGTTCGTCGACGAGCCGCTGCCCGAGCCGGTGCCGGGCGGCGTGCTGGTCAAGACGCTGATGCTGTCGCTGGACCCCGCGATGCGCGGCTGGATGAACGAGGGCAGGAGCTACATCGAGCCGGTCGGCATCGGGCAGGTGATGCGCGCCGGAGGCATCGGCCGGGTCATCGCGTCGAACAACGCCGGCTTCGCCGTGGGCGACCACGTCAGCGGCCAGCTCGGCGTGCAGCAGTATTGTCTGCTGGACGGCGAGGCCCTTCACAAGGCGGGGCTGGCCAAGATCGACCCGAAGCTGGCGCCGCTGCCCAAGTGGCTCAACGCGCTCGGCATGCCGGGCATGACCGCCTACTTCGGGCTGCTCGACGTCGGCCAGCCCAGGTCCGGCGAGACCGTCGTCGTCTCGGGCGCGGCGGGCGCCGTCGGCCAGACCGTCGGGCAGGTGGCCAAGATCAAGGGCTGTCGCGCGGTGGGGATCGCGGGCGGTCCGGCAAAATGCGAGTTCGTCGTCAACGAGCTCGGCTTCGACGCGTGCATCGACTACAAGAACGGCAGCGTGCGTGACGGCCTGAAGCAGCACTGCCCGAAGGGCGTCGACGTGTCCTTCGACAACGTCGGCGGCGACATCCTGGACACCGTGCTCACGCGCATCAACCGCAAGGCGCGCATCGTGATCTGCGGCGCGATCTCGCAGTACAACAACACCACGCCCGTCAAGGGTCCGTCCAACTACCTGTCGCTGCTGGTCAACCGCGCGCGGATGGAGGGCATGGTCGTGTTCGACTACGCCGAGCGCTACGGCGAGGCGATCCGCGACATCGCCGGGTGGATGGCCGAGGGCCGCTTCAAGTCGCGCGAGGACGTCGTCGAGGGCATCGACACCTTCCCCGAGACGCTGCTCAAGCTGTTCAACGGCGAGAACTTCGGCAAGCTGGTGCTGAAGGTGGGGGAGGACTAGGCCTGCGGAGATCGGTCGCCTTGCCGGCGACCCGTTGCCCCGCTTGGCAGGGCAAGGCCGCCACGACGGACCGTTGAATCGCGGGTCATGCCATGACGAACGCCTTTCCGGGGCATTTCTCCCCTGCAGCCGGGTTCGAGGCCCCGCTGGAAATGTTGGCGGCCTGCCACGGGCGTGTCCAGAGTCAGTGTGCAACGCTGCTGCGCCTCGTGCCGCACATCGCCGCGCAGGGAGCAGACCGCCCAGCCCAGGAGGCCGCCACGGCGGTGATGCGCTATTTCGACACCTCTGCGCGTCACCACCACGAGGACGAAGAGCTGGACCTCTTTCCGGCGTTGGTCGAGTCCATGGCCGGCTCGGACGCGGTGTGCCTGCGCGAACTGACCGCGGCGCTGTGCGCCGATCACCGCGCACTCGAATCCCGCTGGCAAGCACTGCGCCGGGTGCTGGAACAGGTGGCGCGTGGTGTCACCGCGTCGCTGGGCGATGCTGACGTGCAGGGGTTCGTGGACATGTACGAGAAGCACATCGCACGCGAGGAGGCCGAACTGCTGCCGATGGCCGCACGTCTGCTGAGCGACGCCGAACTGGACCGTGTGGGTCTCGCCATGCGCGTTCGTCGCGGCTTGGTCGATGCAGACGTGGCGCCTCGATGGCGACTTCAGGCGGGCTTCCACAGACTGCTGTAGGCGATCCACGCGATTCCCGCCCAGACCAGCGTGCGCAATGCCATCGCAGCGACGGTGCGCATCTCGTAGGCTACACCCGACCCGATATGGACGCCGAGGGCTGCGAATACGAGGCCGGTCGCGACCGCGATGAATGCGGCGATCCACGCTGCCCCACGCTGGCGGCGCCACAACGCGACGCCGGTAACGACGTACGCGAACCCTGCGACGAAGTTGAACCAGAGCACGTAGGGCACGATGGCTCCGGCGGCCTGGCGCGTCGCCTCGCCACCGAACAGCGTGCGCCCGCCGGAGGCTACCGTCAGCAGGCCGAACAACACAGCGGTCACGGCCGCCACCGTAGTCAGGACGTTGCGCTTGGATGCAGTCATGGTCTGGCTCCTCGTCGAAGTAAGCTTCAAATCGGTGAACGTGAAGGGTTCCTGAGATCCGTGGCGCTGCCACGGATCATGAAAGTTCGAGGCTCAGCCCCTGCCCGGCCTCTTCCTCGGTGCGGCCGTCGCGGATGTGATAGATCCGCTTGAAGGTCGGGATGATCTTCTCGTCGTGGGTCACGACGATGATGGCCGTGTGGTACTGCGTCGCCATCTGATTCAGGATTCGCACTACCGCCAGAGCCCGCTCGCTGTCCAGCGGGGCGGTGGGCTCGTCGGCCAGGATGACGGGCGGCCGATTGGCCAGCGCCCGTGCGATCGACACGCGCTGCTGCTCGCCGCCGGAGAGCTCCGACGGCTGTGCCCTCGCGCGGTGGCCGACGTCCAGCGCATTCAGCAACTCGAGCGCGCGTGTGCGCGCCTGGCCGTTGGGCCGCCCGGCCAGCATCGGCAGCAGCGCCACGTTGTCGGTCACGTCGAGGAAGGGGATCAGGTACGGTGCCTGGAACACGAAGCCGATGCTGTCGCGCCGCAGCGCGCGCAGATCGGGGATCTTCCAGCCATCGTCGTAGATGGTCTGTCCGCCCAGGACCATGCGACCGGACGTCGGCTCGATGACGGCGCCCAGGCACTTGAGCAGCGTGCTCTTGCCGGAGCCCGAAGGGCCGATCAGGCCCACCACCTCGCCGGGCGCCACGACCATGTTGACGTCCTTCAGCGCATCGACCGCGGTGTCGCCTGCGCCATACCGCTTGCGCAGCCCTTCGATGCGGATGCCGGGTTCGGCCATGGCTTGTCGTGTCATCCGCCGATGGCCGCAGCCGGGTCGACCTTCAGGGCAACACGGATCGCAAGCGTGCTGGCCAGCGTGCAGATCACCATGACCGCCACCAACCCGCGCAGCGCGTCGCCGGGCTCCAGCAGCACGTACTTCGGAAAGATGGGCGCCCAGAACGTGGCGGACACCTTGCCGACGATGAAGCCGATCAACCCGAGCCCGAGCGACTGTTGCAGGATCATCCCGGCAATCGTGCGGTTGCGCGTGCCGATGAGCTTGAGCACCGCGATCTCGCGGATCTTGCCCAGCGTCAT
>CAYGZN010000268.1:0-4818 GCA_964354355.1 uncultured Burkholderiaceae bacterium
GCCGGCGGCACTCGTCGAGGCGCGGGATCAGCAGCGCGGCGATCTCGTCGCGGTCGATGCCGGCGATCACCGCGTCCTGCACGCAGGGCGCACCCGCCGCGACGATGCGCGCACGCATCGGCCCGACGCTGACGAACGTACCGGTGGCCAGCTTGAAGTCCTCGGCGATCCGTCCGTCGAAGAGCAGGCCCCGCTGCCGCTCGGCGGGGTCGACCCACCGCACCGCGTCGCCGGTCCGGTAGAAGCCTTCGTCGTCGAAGGCGGCGGCCGAGGCCTCGGGCGCGCGCCAGTAGCCCGGCATCACGTTCGGTCCTCGAAAGCGCACCTCCACCTTGCCGCTGGCCGCGTCCGGCACCAGCTTGACCTCGACACCCGGGCACGGCAGCCCGATGTGCCCCGACTGCAGGCCCGGGAGGACGGCGAACGTGCACGACGGCGCGGTCTCGGTCATCCCCAGCCCGGTGAACATCGGGATGCGCTCGCCGACCGTCGCCTCGGCCAGCCGGTCGAGCTGGTCCCACACCGACTGGGCAAGCCCGGCACCGGCGAACATGAAGGCCTTCACGCGGCTGAACAGGCTGCGGCGCAGCGCACCGTCGGTCGCCATGGCTGCGACGATCTCCTCGAAGCCCTTGGGCACGTTGAAGTACACGGTCGGCGCGATTTCGCGCAGGTTGCGCAACGTCGCATCGATGCCGGCCGCCGTCGGCTTGCCCTCGTCGATGTACAGCGTGCCGCCGTTGTACAGCGCGATGCCGATGTTGTGACTGCCGCCGAACGTGTGGTTCCACGGCAGCCAGTCCACCAGCACCGGTGGCTCGTCGGCCAGGAACGCCATCGTCTGGCGGATCATCTGCTGGTTGCTGCACAGCATCCGGTGCGTGGTGACCACGCCCTTGGGGCTGCGGGTCGAGCCCGACGTGAACAGGAACTTGACGATCGTGTCGGGCCCGGTGGCCGCGTGCGCCGCGACCAGCGCGGCGCCAGGCGTTGCAGCGAGCAGCGCGTCGAACGCGGTCGTGGCGCGGCCTTCGAGAGCGCCCTGCGTCATTACGACTTCGGCGTCTCGCGCGACCGCGGCGGCGATCGCCCGGGCGTACGGCGGGCCGGACGCGAACACGAGGCCGGGGGTGGTCGTCTCGAGGATCGAGCGCAGCTTGCCGAAGTCCTGCGACAGCAGCGCATAAGCCGGCGACACCGACGTGTACGGCACGCCGGCCCACATCGCGCCCATCGCCAGCGTCAGGTGCTCGAGGTCGTTGTCCGACAGGATCGCAACCGGGCGTTCGGCATCCAGGCCGCGATCCAGCAGCGCCTGGCCGACCGCGCGGGCGCGCTGCAGCATCCGGGCGTAGTCGATGCGGATCCAGTCGCCCCCGCCCGGTGCGCGACGGGCCGCGAAGGTCCGCTGCGGCGCCTCGCCCGCCCAGTGCTCGAGCCGGTCCGACAGGCGCCGCGGGTGTTCCTGAAGAGGCTCGGTCGCGCGCAGTACGACCACGCCGCCGGCCCGTTCCTCGATCGCCGCCTGCAGGCAGCCCCCGACGCGGCTGGCACGGTAGCGTGCCGCGCTCACGGGCGCCTCAGCCGGGCGGCCTTGCCGTCCAGGAACTCGCGCATGCGCTGCTTGGCCGTGTCGTCGCCCTGCGCGATCGACGCGATCAGCGACTCGACGAACAGGCCGTCGCCCTGCGACATGTCGGCGATCCGCGGCAGGGCCTGCATCACCGCGAAGTTGGACAGCGGCGAGTGGGTCGCGATCCGGCCCGCCAGCTCGATGCCCTTGGCCAGTCCCTCGCCGGCCTCGACCCGGTAGTGGGTCAGCCCGACGGCCTGGCCTTCGTCCGCGTCCAGGATGCGGCCGGTCAGCATCATGTCGGTCATGCGCGAGAAGCCGATCAGGCGCGGAATCCGCGCCGACCCGCCGCCGCCGACAAACAGCCCGCGCTGGCCTTCGGGCAGCCCGTAGAACGCGCTCGGCTCGGCCACGCGCAGGTGCGCGCTGCTGGCCAGCTCGAGCCCGCCGCCCACGACGGCGCCCTGCAGCACCGCCACCACCGGCACCGGTCCGAACTGGATCGCGTCCATCGCCGCGTGCCACATCCGCGAGTGCGCGACCCCCTCGAAGGTGGTGTTGTCCTTCATCTCGGTAAGGTCGAGTCCCGCGCAAAAGTGATCGCCGTCGCCGCTGAGCACCACCGCGCGCGTCGCGGCCGGCAGGTTGACGAACGCCGTGTGGACCTGGCCGATCAGCGCGTCGCTGATTGCGTTGCGCTTGGCCGCGCGCATCAGCCGGATGTGCGTGAGCGGGCCGGCCGACTCGATGCGCAACAGGCCGAGCCCGGCCAGCAGGCCGCCCGCTGCGACGAAACTCTGCGACATCGCTGGATCCATCCCGAAAATTTGATTATGTCCTATAATCATTCGACGACACAACCCATCCTGTCAAGACGATGAACACCGCCGAGCTGATCGCGATCGACGTCCACACGCACGCCGAGGTCTCCTGCTGGAACCCCTTCGACGGCTACGGCGAGGAGTACGACCGGGCGGCCGACAAGTACTTCGGCTCGACGCGCCGGCCGACCATCGACGAGACGGTCGCCTACTACCGCGACAAGAAGATCGGCCTCGTGATGTTCACGGTGGATTCGGAAGCCCAGCTCGGGCGCCGGCGCATTCCCAACGAGGAGATCTGCGAGGCCGCGAAGAAGAACAGCGACATGATGATCGCGTTCGCGTCGATCGACCCGCACAAGGGCCGCATGGGCGCGCGCGAGGCGCGCCGGCTCATCGAGGAGCAGGGCGTCAGGGGGTTCAAGTTCCACCCCACCGTGCAGGGATTCGAGCCGTACGACCGGATGGCGTGGCCGATCTACGAGGTGATCGCCGAGCACAAGCTGCCGGCGATCTTCCACAGCGGACATTCCGGCATCGGCTCGGGCATGCGCTGCGGCGGCGGCCTGCGGCTGCAGTACAGCAACCCGATGCTGCTGGAGGACGTCGCGATCGACTTCCCGGACATCCAGATCGTGATCGCGCACCCGAGCTGGCCGTGGCAGGACGAGGCGCTGTCGCTGGCGCTGCACAAACCCAACGTCTGGATCGACCTGTCGGGATGGAGCCCCAAGTACTTCCCGGTGCAGCTCGTACAATACGCGAACACCCTGCTGAAGGACCGGATGCTGTTCGGCAGCGACTTCCCGCTGATCACGCCCGAGCGCTGGATGAAGGACTTCGACGAGGCCGGCTTCAAGGACAAGGTCAAGCCGCTGATCCTGAAGGAAAACGCCAAGCGCCTGCTGGGGCTGTCCTGACCGGACGCCACGCACCGACGCCGAACGAGGAGACCCCGCCGTGACAGCACGCACCACCCCACCCTTTCGTGCCGACCACGTCGGCAGCTTCCTGCGCCCGAAGTTCCTGCTCGACGCACGCGAGCGCAAGGCCCGAGGCGAAATCACCGCCGGGCAACTGCGCGGGGTCGAGGACCAGGCAATCGCCGAGATCGTGACCTTCCAGCAGGACGTAGGCCTGCAGTCGATCACCGACGGCGAGTTCCGCCGGACCTACTTCCACATCGACTTCCTCGACCAGCTGGGCGGCGTGAAGACCGACATCCCCGTCACGGTGCGCAGGCCCGACGGCACCGAGGAGCTCGCGCCCCCCACGATCCGGGTGGTCGACAAGGTCCGCCACGTGCGGGACATCCAGCGCGCCGACTTCGAGTACCTCAGGAGCCGCGTCGCCGCGGGCCTGACGCCCAAGGTGACGATCCCGTCGCCGACGATGCTGCACTTTCGCGGCGGGCGCGCCGGCATCAGCCGCGACGCCTATCCCGAGCTGGACCCGGCCTTCTACGACGACGTCGCGCGCGCCTACGGCGACGAGCTGAAGTCGCTGGCCGACGCCGGCTGCACCTACGTGCAGATGGACGACACCAACATGGCGTACCTGTGCGACGAGAAGATGCGCCAGGCCGCGCGCCAGCGCGGCGACGACCCCAACGAGCTGCCGCACCGGTACGCAACGTTCATCAACAAGGTCGTCGCGCACAAGCCGGCCGGCATGACGCTGGCGATGCACCTGTGCCGCGGCAACTTCAAGAGCACCCACGCGGCGGCCGGCAACTACGAGCCGGTGGCCGAGGCGCTGCTCGCCGAGATGAACCTCGACGCGTTCTTCATGGAGTACGACGACGAGCGCTCGGGCGACTTCAAGCCCCTGCGCTTCCTGCCCAAGGGCAAGATCGCCGTGCTCGGGCTGGTGACGACCAAGTTCGACACGATGGAGAGCAAGGACGCGCTCAAGCGCCGCATCGACGAAGCCGCGCAGTACGCGCCATTGGAGCAGCTGGCGCTGAGCCCTCAGTGCGGGTTCTCCAGCACCGTGCACGGCAACCTGATCGCCGTCGAGGCGCAGCGCGCGAAGCTGCGACTGGTGGTCGAGACGGCCCGGGAAGTCTGGGGCTGAGCGCGACCCGCTGAACGCGACCCGCTGAATCGCCGCTGGCCGGCTTCACCGCGACACTGCAGACGAGGAATCCCACGATGAGTCCAGGCGCGGCGCCCGACCTTGCGTCCCGACGATCCGCGGTGCGGACCCTGGCTGGGCTCGCTGCCGCGCCGGTCGCCGCAGCACTGGCCCCGCCGTCCCGGGCGCAGGGCAAGCCCGGTGCCACCTACGCGCTGCGCGCGGCACCCGCCCGGCGAAACATCGCGGGGGCTGGATACCCCGACACCGCCGTCTGGGCCTACAACGCGACCGTGCCAGGCCCGGTTCTGCGGGTTCGCCAGGGCGAGCGGCTGTCGGTGCCGGTGA
>CAYGZN010000269.1:0-4811 GCA_964354355.1 uncultured Burkholderiaceae bacterium
CGACAGCAGGACGAACATTACGACCCACAACAACGTGGCGGCGCAGATCGCCACGCAGCTCGGGTTCGTGGCCGTGGCGGCGTGGCGGCCTGTGCCTCGCCGACCCAGCTGGAGGGCGAGTGGAAGAACCCGGCGAGCTCGGACTATCGCATCGGCAGCGTGCTCGTGGTCGCGGCGGTCATCGACTCGGGGACACGCCGGGCGCTGGAAGACGGGATGGTGGCTGCGCTGACATCCAGGGGCGTCAAGGCCCAGCCCAGCTACCGGCTGCTGCCCGACGAGGGACCGTCGTCCGAGCCCGACGTCGGCCGGGCGATCGCTTCTTCCGGTGCCGATTCGGTGCTGCTGATGAGCGGCGGCAGGATCGCGACCGAGGTGACGATCCGGCCGCCGACGCCGACGGTCGCGCCGGTGGCCGTCTGGGGCCCGGCGGGGTTCTACGGCTACTACCAGGGCATCTGGCAGCCGAACTACACCCCGCCGTCGGCGTTCAGCGTGCAGTCCATCGGCAGCGACGTCAGGCTGATCGACGCACGCTCGAAGTCTCTGGAATGGTCGGGCACCCTGCAGACCGACATGGCGACGGCCGCGAGCAAGGACGCGCTCGCCGGGCAGTATGCGAACACGGTGGTCAACGCGCTTTCGAAGAGCGGGATGCTTCGCTAGCGGCAAGCCGTCCCGAACCCACCGCAGGCTCGTCGGCGATCCGCCGCCACAGCGCGCGCACGCTGTCCTTCATCACGGCGGCCTCGGCCCAGCGGTCGGACAGTTCGTAGCCGTCGGCGCCGGTGATCGCGTAGGGACTCGGGCCCAGCTCGCACAGGAAGGTCAGCGTTGCGTCGGGGCCCGCGCGGCGCCGCCAGCTGCGAAAGCCGTACGCCCACCAGCCCATGAACAGCTCGACCCAGTCCCGGTGCTGGGGGAAGCCGATCTGGATCTGGACCTGCTCGCGGCTGGCGACGCGGCCGTGGAATCCCCAGCTGTTGTCCAGGATCCGGTGCATCAGCGCGTGGTTCTCGTCGCTGATCGGCCAGGCGAACTCGCGCCCGACCAGGTAGTGCGACAGGTCGGCGGTGAAGCGCAGGTCGGGAAAGCAGTCGAGCAGGTGCAGCGTGAAGAACAGGTCGGTCGTCATCCGGTCGCGGTGGGTCTCGATCTGCAGCGTGATTCCCGCGTCGTGCGCCAGCCGGCGCCAGCCCTCGATGTACGGCACGCAATCCTCGAGCCGGTACGGCCGCACGTCCGGCTGCAGGTTGATGTGATCGGCGCCGAGTTCCTGCACGTGCTCGATGATCGGCTTGAGCTCGTCGACGGTGCGCGGGTAGCACTGCGCCTGCCAGGTCATGCCGTGCTCGCGCAGGTAGGTGGTGACGGTCTTCGCGTAGTCGAAGTCGAAGAAACGGACACCCGCGCCGTCGAATCCGGCAGCGCGGATCATCTCGAGCTTCTCGTCGAGCGACCACTCCTGGCCGTCCGGCCGGCGCCGCTCCATCGCCCACAGCGACTGGTACACGAGGAACTTCTGCATGATGTCTCCCGATGCGGCGTATCGCTCGCGCTCGCGCCACTCTAGCGCACGCCTGCCCGGTCGGGCGTGGGCTGTGACACCATACCCTCTCGGGTCGCACTGGGACGGCCCGGCGCCGGAGCCGCCCCGATGAGCCACGAACGATCCCGCCCCTGCGTGCTGGTGGTCGGCACTGCCGACACCAAGTCCGACGAGATCCTGTATCTGCGCCGGTGCATCGAGTCGGCCGGCGCCAGCGTGATGGTGATGGACGTGGGCGTGCTCGGGCACGCGTCCTTCGTGCCCGAGGTCGGCGGCGCCGACGTCGCGCGGGCGGCGGACACGACACTGGAGCGCGTCAGGCGCAGCCGCGACGAGAACGAGGCGATGATCACGATGGCCCGCGGCGCGTCGTCGATCGCCGCGCGCCTGAACGCCGACGGCGCGATCCAGGGCGCGATCGTGCTGGGCGGCACGATGGGTACCGACCTGTCGCTGGACGTCGCCGCGGCGCTGCCGCTGGGCGTGCCCAAGATGGTGATCTCGACGGTCGCGCACTCGCACCTGATCCCGCCCTGGCGCATCGCTCCCGACCTGATGACGATCCTGTGGGCAGGCGGGCTCTACGGGCTGAACCCCGTGTGCGAGTCGGCGCTGTCGCAGGCCGCCGGCGCGGTGGTCGGCGCGTGCCGGACCGCGGTCGCGCCGCGGTTCGACCGGCCGCTGGTGGGCATGACCTCGCTGGGCAGCAGCGTGCTGAACTACATGGTCGCGCTCAAGCCCGCGCTGGCCGCGCGCGGCTACGAGCTCGCCGTGTTCCACGCCACCGGCATGGGGGGGCGGGCGTTCGAGGCGCTGGCCGGCGAGGGGCGCTTCGCCGCGGTGATGGACTTCTGCCTGCAGGAGGTCAGCAACCACGTGCACGGCTCGGTGGTCACGTCCGGACCCGATCGGTTGAACGCGGCCGGCCGCGCCGGGGTGCCGCAGCTGGTCGCTCCCGGCGGCATCGACATGATCGACCTGCCGGCGTGGCAGGCCGTCCCAGCGTCCCTGGCCGGGCGCGCGTACCACGCGCACAACCGGCTGATCGCGTCGGTGGCGGCCACGGCCAACGAGCGGCGCGAGACCGCGCGCTTCATCGCCGCGCAGCTGGGCCGTGCAGCCGGGCCAACGACCGTGATCCTGCCGCTGCGTGGCATCGAACAGTGGGACCGCCCGGGCGAGCCGATGCACGACGCGCCGGCGCTGGCCGCGTTCATCGACGAGTTCCGGCGGCAGGCGCCCGCCGGCGTGCCGCTGATCGAGCTCGACGCGCACATCAACGACCTGGCGTTCACGGACTGCGTGATGCAGGTGTTCGACCGCTGGGTGGCCGAAGCGGTGGTCGTGCGGTGAGCCCGGCGCGCGGTGTCGCAGCCTTTTCGCTCGACGGCAAGGCGGCCCTGGTCACCGGCGGCGGGCGCGGCATCGGCGCTGCGATCGCCACCGTGTTCGCGGCGGCCGGCGCGAAGGTGATGATCGCCAACCGGACCGCCGAGGCGGGCCGGGTCACTGCCGCGGCCATTCGCGACGCGGGCGGCGAGGCCGACGCCGTCGCGCTGGACATCGGTTCGCGCAACGCCGCGCGCAGCGCCGTGTCGCGCTGCGTCGAGCGATTCGGTCGGCTGGACGTGGTCGTGCACAACGCCGGCATCTGCCCGTGGAGCGACATCGAGACGCTCGACGAGGCGACGCTGGACGAAACGCTGGCGGTCAACCTGAAGGCCTGTTTCTGGCTCGCGCAGGCGGCGCTGCCCGAGTTCCGGCGGCAGGGCAGCGGCCGGTTCCTGGTCACCTCTTCGGTGACCGGGCCGCGGGTCGCCATGCCGGGCAGCGCGCACTACGCAGCCAGCAAGGCGGGCGTCAACGGATTCCTGCGGGCCGCTGCGCTCGAGTTCGCGAGGGACAAGGTGACCGTCAACGGCGTCGAGCCGGGCTACGTCGTCCAGCCGGGCGACTCGCTGCTGTCCGACCCGCGCCGGGCAGCCCGGATCGCGCGCCACATTCCTGCGGGCGAACTGGGTCGCCCGCAGGACGTCGCCTACGCGATGCTGTACCTGGCCAGCGACGCCGGCCGCTACGTGACCGGACAGACGATCGTCGTCGACGGCGGCTCCACGCTGCCCGGGAGCCCCGTCTTCAGCGACGGCGACTGAGCTGGCGCGCTGCGTTGCCGCGCGCGGGTCGGCCGTGCCGCGCGGTCCGCGCCGCGCGCGCAACCGCCGCTGCACGCACGACCGCCGCGACGTTCGCGATCGCCGCCGGATGTGCGATCCTTGCGGATTGACCGCAGACCGGGACCTCTCATGACTGCCCTGCGCGACGTCTACACCGCCCGCGACCTCTCCCGCGTCCTGGCACCGCGCTCGATAGCGGTGGTGGGCGCCTCGGAGGTCGAGGGCAATTTCGGGCGGCGCACGCTGGAGAACCTGCGCGACTTCGAAGGCCTGGTGGTGGCCGTCAACCCGAAGTACCAGGCGCTCGTGGACCGGCCGTGCTTCGCGTCGCTGTCCGACCTGAAGGAGGCGCCCGACTGCGTGGTCATCGCCGTGCCGCGCGAGCGCGTCGAGCCGATCGTCGAGCAGGCCGCCGCGCTGGGCGCCGGCGGCGTGATCGTCTACGCGTCGGGCTACGGCGAGACGGGGCTGCACGATCGCGTGCGCCAGCAGGAGCGGCTCGCGGCGATCGGGCGCGCGGCGAACATGCGCATCATCGGCCCGAACTGCCTGGGCATCATCAACCACCGCCTGCGCTGCGGGATGACCTTCATGCCCGACTACCCGGACGTGCCGGCGCTGCCCGGGCGCGTGGCGCTGGTGTCGCAGTCGGGCGCAATGGGGTACGTGGTGGTGCAGGCGCCGATGCGCGGCCTGGGCTTCAACTACTACCTCGCCTCGGGCAACTCCTGCGATGTCGACGTCTGCGATTTTGCATCGTACCTGGTCGACGACCCGAACACCCGCGCGATCGGCCTGCTGTTCGAGGGCATGCGCGACGGCCACCGGCTGATGCAGGCCGGCGAGCGTGCGCGGGCCGCGGGCAAGACGATCGTGATCTACAAGATGACCGCGGGCGAGGCGAGCCGCCGCGCAGCGATGTCGCACACCGGCTCGCTGGCCGGCAGCGACGCCGCCTACCGCGCCGCGTTCGAGAAGGCCGGCATGGTGGTGGTCGACGACATGGAGGCGGTGCTCGAGGCCGCCGCCTTCTTCTCGAAGGCGCCCCCGCCGTCGGGCAAGGGACCGGCGATCCTGGTCGGCTCGGG